>NZ_JBFABA010000007.1:0-198041 GCF_040640115.1 Micromonospora sp. NPDC023644
CGCCCGCCCGGCTGCCGGCGGCGGCGGTGTCTACGGCGGCGGTCGCCCGCCCGTCGACGGGCCGCCCGGCCTGGGTGGGCCGCCGCCCGGTGGACGCCAGGGTGGCGGTGGCCGCCAGGGCGGCGGGCGTCAGGGCGGCGGTGCGGGTGGCCGTCAGGGCGGCGGTGGCGGCGGCGGACGCCAGGGTGGCGGTCGCCCCGGGGGCGGCGTCTACGGCGGTGGGGGGCAGCCGGGCGGCGGCGTCTACGGCGGTGGCCGGGCCGAGCCGCCGCGCCGGGGCGACGAACCGGACCCCCGGGGCCAGCGGCCGGTGCGCCGGCGTGACGACGGCCCCGAGGACGGTCGCGGCTACGGTCACGTGCCCGGTGGCGGCCGGGGCTACCGGGGTGACCGTTACTGACGGGGTGACCGTTACTGATCTCCGTGCCGGGCCGTCACTGCTCCTGCGGAGCGTGCCCGAGGTGACCGCCGACGGCGGCCACCCGGCGCGGTGGCGGATCAGATGCGGCGCAGCACCGCCACGACCCGGCCCATGATCGTGGCGTCGTCGCCGGGGATCGGGTCGAAGGCCGGGTTCTGCGGCATGAGCCAGACGTGCCCGTCGCGGCGGCGGTAGGTCTTCACGGTCGCCTCGCCGTCGAGCATGGCGGCGACGATGTCGCCGGCCTCGGCGGTCGGCTGCTGCCGGACCACGACCCAGTCGCCGTCGCAGATCGCCGCGTCGAGCATCGAGTCGCCCTTGACCTGGAGCATGAAGACCTCGCCCTCACCCACCAGCTCGCGGGGAAGGGGGAAGATGTCCTCCACCGCCTGCTCGGCCAGGATCGGGCCACCGGCCGCGATCCGGCCCAGCATCGGCACGTAGGCCGGGGCGGGGCGCTGCGAGCGGGCCAGCTCGTCGTCGACCTCGGCGGGTGCCCGGACGTCCACGGCGCGCGGCCGGTTGGGGTCGCGGCGCAGGAAGCCCTTCTTCTCCAGCTCCTTGAGCTGGTAGGCGACGCTGGACGGGGAGACCAGGCCGACGGCCTCGCCGATCTCCCGCACGCTCGGCGGGTAGCCGTGCCGCTCGACCCAGGTGCGGATGAACTCCAGGATGCGGCGCTGCCGGGCGGTGAGATCCACCGTCGCGGGGTCGGGGAAGGCGCTGACCACCGGGGTGACCGGGCGCACGGCCGGCTGCCCGGTCCGGCTGCGCGCGGCGCCCCGGCGTCGGGTGGCCGGCGGGCCCGCCTCGGTGATCTGCTGCGGGCTCTTCGGCCGGCTGGCCCGATCCTCGGTCACGTCCGTCCTCCCTGGTCGGCGCTGGGTGCCTTGGCGGCTCGTGGTGCGTGCGGTGGTGCGCGGTGACCGGGGAACGGAGGATTCCGCGCCCGGTTGTTCACGACCGTATAGGTGAGATCGGTCATTTTCAAACATCTGTACGACCTTGCTCGGCGTGTCGGGGTGAAAACCGCCTCGCTCGTACTCACGTTCTGATAAATGGTACGTCGGGTCGAACGGGTGTTCGACTTTCGTCCGATCGTCGGCCGTTTCGCCCCGGCCGGACCGGTAACCCGCGGGGGCGTCGGACGGTTGGTCCTCCGGCGGGCGGCGGTGCCGGCCGACCCCGGAGTCGGGTGACGCGCCGGACACGCCGGCCAACTTGACCTCGGATCCGCAGCGGCCTACGGTCGACCCCTAGATGTAGTAGTCACACGGGCGTAAGTCGCCTACAGGTTGGGTTCGACTACCGACCGCACTCCGGCACCGTCGACACGGCGAAGACCATCGACAGATGGCTCCGTCGCGCTGACGCGTGCCCGGGAAGCGGTCGGCGGGCCCGCGATCGACGAAGGAGGTCGGGTGCGATGCGGTGTCCGTACTGCCGACACGCCGACTCCCGGGTCGTCGACTCGCGGGAGGCCGACGACGGCCAGTTGATCCGGCGGCGGCGCTCCTGCCCGGAGTGCGGCAAGCGGTTCACCACCGTGGAGGAGGCGGTCCTCGCGGTCGTCAAGCGCAGCGGGGTCACCGAGCCGTTCAGCCGCATCAAGATCATCGGCGGGGTGCGCAAGGCGTGCCAGGGCCGGCCCGTGGACGACGACTCGATCGCGCTGCTCGCGCAGAAGGTCGAGGAGACCGTCCGGGCCAAGGGGGCCGCCGAGATCCCCAGCCACGAGGTGGGGCTGGCCATCCTGGGCCCGCTGCGGGACCTGGACGAGGTCGCCTACATGCGGTTCGCCAGCGTCTACCGGTCGTTCGACTCGCTCGCCGACTTCGAGCGCGAGATCGAGACGCTGCGGGCCGCCGCGCGCGCCCGGGAGGGCGCCGGGGCCGACGCGGCCGAGGCCGCCGGCCGTACCAGTTGATTTTTTTCAAGGTGATGACAGTCGGATCGGGCGGCGGGTGGCCGTGCGGACGAGGGGGCGGATGAGATGTCGGGGGACGGTGTGACAACCAGCAGGGCACGCAACAAGGCCGGCGCGGGGCTCAAGATCGAGCGGGTCTGGACGACCGAGGGGGTGCACCCCTACGACGAGGTCGCCTGGGAGCGCCGCGACATCGTTATGACGAACTGGCGCGACGGCTCGGTGAACTTCGAGCAGCGCGGCGTCGAGTTCCCGGAGTCGTGGAGCGTCAACGCGGCGAACATCGTGACCACCAAGTACTTCCGGGGCGCCGTGGGCACCCCGGAGCGGGAGTGGTCGCTGCGGCAGCTGATCGACCGGGTGGTCACCACCTACCGCACCGCGGGTGAGGAGTACGGCTACTTCGCCGGCCCGGCCGACGCCGAGATCTTCGCCCACGAGCTGACCTGGATGCTGCTGCACCAGGTGTTCAGCTTCAACTCGCCGGTCTGGTTCAACGTCGGCACGCCGTCGCCCCAGCAGGTCAGCGCCTGCTTCATCCTGGCCGTCGACGACTCGATGGACTCCATCCTGGACTGGTACAAGGAGGAGGGGCTGATCTTCAAGGGCGGCTCCGGCTCCGGCGTGAACCTGTCCCGGATCCGTTCCTCCCGCGAGCTGCTCTCCTCCGGCGGCAACGCCTCCGGCCCGGTCAGCTTCATGCGCGGCGCGGACGCCTCCGCCGGCACCATCAAGTCCGGCGGCGCCACCCGGCGCGCGGCCAAGATGGTCATCCTCGACGTGGACCACCCGGACATCCAGGAGTTCGTGGTCACCAAGGCGCGCGAGGAGGACAAGATCCGCGCGCTGCGCGACGCCGGGTTCGACATGGACCTCGGCGGCGCCGACATCGTCAGCGTTCAGTACCAGAACGCCAACAACTCCGTCCGGGTCTCCGACGAGTTCATGACGGCGGTGGAGAACGGCGGCGGCTTCGACCTGCGCGGCCGGCTCGACGGCGCGGTGATCGAGACCATCGACGCCAAGAACCTGTTCCGCGCCATCTCCCAGGCCGCCTGGGAGTGCGCCGACCCCGGCCTGCAGTACGACGACACCATCAACGACTGGCACACCTGCCCGGAGACCGGGCGGATCACCGCGTCGAACCCGTGCTCGGAGTACCTGCACCTGGACAACTCCTCGTGCAACCTGGCCTCGCTCAACCTGATGAAGTTCCTCCGCGCCGACGGCGGCTTCGAGGTGGAGAAGTTCGTCCGCTCCGTCGAGTTCGTCATCACCGCGATGGACATCTCGATCTGCTTCGCCGACTTCCCGACCGAGAAGATCGGCGAGACGTCCCGCGCCTACCGGCAGCTGGGCATCGGCTACGCCAACCTCGGCGCCCTGCTGATGGCCTCCGGCCTGCCCTACGACTCGGAGCAGGGCCGCTCGGTCGCCGCGGCGATCACCTCGCTGATGACCGGCACCGCCTACCGCCGCTCGGCCGAGCTGGCCGGCGTCGTCGGCCCGTACGACGGCTACGCCCGCAACGCCGAGCCGCACAAGCGGGTCATGCGCAAGCACGCCGCCGCCAACGACGAGATCAAGCCCTCGGGCACCGTGGCCACCGCGATCGTCCGCGAGGCGACGAAGCAGTGGACCCAGGGCAACAAGCTCGGTGACAAGTTCGGCTGGCGCAACGCGCAGGCGAGCGTCCTCGCGCCGACCGGCACCATCGGCTTCATGATGGACTGCGACACGACCGGCGTGGAGCCTGACCTGGCCCTGGTCAAGTTCAAGAAGCTGGTCGGCGGCGGCTCGATGCAGATCGTCAACCAGACCGTGCCGCGCGCCCTGCGCAGCCTCGGCTACCCCGAGGAGCAGGTCGAGGCGATCGTCGAGCACATCGCCGACCAGGGCCACGTGGTCGACGCCCCGGGCCTGAAGCCGGAGCACTACCCGGTCTTCGACTGCGCGATGGGCGAGCGGTCCATCGCCCCGATGGGCCACGTGCGGATGATGGCGGCCGTCCAGCCGTTCGTCTCCGGCGCCATCTCCAAGACGGTCAACATGCCGGAGCAGGCGACCGTCGAGGACGTCGAGAAGATCTACTTCGAGGGCTGGAAGCTGGGCCTCAAGGCGCTGGCGATCTACCGCGACAACTGCAAGGTCGGCCAGCCGCTGTCGGTGGCGAAGTCCAACAAGGCCATCGAGGCCGCCCCCGCCGAGGTGGAGAAGGTCGTCGAGAAGGTCGTCGAGTACCGCCCGGTGCGCAAGCGGCTGCCGAAGAAGCGCCCGTCGGAGACGGTCAGCTTCTCCGTCGGCGGCGCCGAGGGCTACCTCACCGCCTCGTCCTACCCGGACGACGGCCTCGGCGAGGTCTTCCTCAAGATGTCGAAGCAGGGCTCGACCCTGGCCGGCGTGATGGACGCCTTCTCGGTGGCCATCTCCATCGGTCTCCAGTACGGCGTCCCGCTGGAGACGTACGTCAGCAAGTTCACCAACATGCGCTTCGAGCCGGCCGGCATGACCGACGACCCGGACGTGCGGATGGCCGCCTCGGTGATGGACTACATCTTCCGTCGCCTGGCGCTGGACTTCCTGCCGTACGAGCGCCGCGCGGAGCTGGGCATCTTCACCGCCAGCGAGCGGGCCGCCCAGCTCCGGGCCGAGGCGGAGGCGGAGGCGAGCGGTGCGGACCTCACCGCGATGGCCGCCTCCGCCCCGGTCGAAGCGCCGGTCGAGCCGAAGACCGGCCCGATCGCCCAGCCGGCGCGGGAGACCGCCGACGTCGCCGCCGCGAAGCCGGCGCCGTCCGTGGGTTCCAGCACCGAGCTGCTGGAGGCCGTGATCGGCAAGGCCGCCGACGCGCCGCTCTGCTTCACCTGCGGCACGAAGATGCGCCCGGCCGGCAGCTGCTACGTCTGCGAGGGCTGCGGCTCCACCAGCGGCTGCAGCTGACGTACGACCGCGATGAGCCCCGGGCGTTCCGACGCCCGGGGCTCGTCGCGTTTCCGTCACGGGACGCGGGCCGACGCCGGTCCGGGGCGCAGGACGCCATTCCCGGCGCGCACGAAGCCGCGTCGCGGGCAGACATCGTGAGCGGTCGACTGCGATCATCGGAGGATGACGACCGCCGAGAGGTACGCCGAGTTCGGCACCCGTGAGGCGCGCGCCGTGTCGCCGGCGTACGAGCGCCTGTCCCTCGCCGTCTCCCGCGACGACGAGCTGCTCGCCCTGCTCGACCCGCTCCCGCCGGCCCGGCGGCAACCGAACCTGCTGTTCGGCGTCGTACGGCTGCTCGGCGGGCCGGTCGACGATCCGGCGGCCTTCCGCGACTTCGCGCTGGCGAACTGGCCGGCGATCGAGGCGGAACTGCGCACCCGCGCGACCCAGACGAACGAGCCCGGGCGGTGCGCTGTGCTGCTGCCGGTGCTCGCCGCGCTGCCGCAGCCGCTGGCGCTGCTGGAGGTCGGCGCGTCCGCCGGGCTCTGCCTCCACCCCGACCGGTACGCCTACCGCTACGGCGACCACACGCTCGGCACGGGCGAACCGGTCCTCGAATGCGCGGCCACCGGCCTGGCCCCGCCAAAGCGGCTACCGGAGGTGGTGTGGCGGGCCGGCCTCGATCTGAATCCGCTGCGGGTGACCGATCCGGCGGACGTCGCCTGGCTCGACGCTCTCATCTGGCCGGAGCACGCGCACCGCCGTGCGCGGCTGCGGGCCGCCGTGGCCGTCGCCGCCTCCGACCCGCCGCTGCTCGCGCGCGGCGATCTGGTGGACGACCTGCCCGCGCTGGCCGCGCGGGCGCCGGCCGGCGCGACGTTGGTGGTGTTCCACACCTCCGTGCTCTACCAGGTGCCGGCGCCGCGCCGGGAGGCGTTCGCCGACGTGGTACGCCGGCTGCCCGGCCACTGGATCTCCAACGAGTCCCCGGACGTGCTGCCCCACGACGCGCTGCCGGAGCCGCCGGACGAGGCGCTGCACAACGTGCTCGCGCTGGACGGGCGGCCCCTGGCCTGGACCCGCCCGCACGGCCAGGCGATGAGCTGGTTCGGCTGACCCGACGGGCTGCCGCGCCGGAGGACGGCACGGCAGCCCGCGTACGGTCAGTGCTGCTTCTGCTGGCAGGGCACGCAGAAGCGGGCGTGCGGCAGCACCTCCAGGCGCTCCCGGGGGATCGGGGCGGAGCACCGCTCGCAGATGCCGTACCGGCCCTCGGCGAGGCGGCGCAGCGCTCCGCTGATCTGGTCGATGCTCTGCCGGGTGGCGGCGATCAGCGCGCTCTGGGTGTGCGCCTCGCCCGGGTCGCCGGTGTCGGCCGTGAGCTGGGTCAGCCGGACGGTCTGCGCCTCGAAGTCGTTCGTCAGGGTCGTCCGCAGGTCGTCGAACCACTTCTGCTCGCTGGACTGGGTGGGCGTGGTCATGGCGTAGCTCCTCTGGGGAAAAAGAAAAAGGGCCGAAGCTGGATAGCTTCGCCCTGGTGGCCGTTCGCAAGAGTTGCAACCGGTCCACGGAGGGCTACGTCCGGCGGGGCTCGGCAGTCGGGAGGCGACCGAGCCGGCGCACGACGGTGCGACCGCGGATCGCACCACCCGGGTCGCCACGGTCACCCGCAGGGCACACCGGCAGGCAGCAGCGGACGCCGCCGTCACCATGACGGCGGTGCTGCTGCGCTGACCGGTCGAACACATGCAGCCACCATAGGCCGGGCGGATCGGAAAGCCAACGTGCTTCCGTGCGCACGAGGGCCGGCCGGTGCCCGGGGTCACCCGGTCACGCCGCCGGCATGTCCCGCATCCGCCGCAGCGGGGAGAAGACGACGAAGAGCGCGGCGCTCCAGGTGCCGAGCACGCAGATCCACAGCGCCGGCCGCAGCCCGAGCTGGCTGGCGAGCGTGCCGCCGGTGAGCGCGCCGAGGGGGATCACCCCGAAGCAGACCCAGAGGAACGCCGCGTTCACCCGGCCCAGCAGGGCGGGCGGGGTGATCCGCTGCCGGTACGTCAGGGTGGCCACGTTGTAGAGCACCACGTTGGCGGAGAACGCGGCCAGGCCGACGCCGTAGAGCAGCACCCCCCAGCCGGGCCGGGCCAGGGGCATGAGTAGGTAGAGCGGGCCGGGGGCGGCCATCGCCACCCAGATCACCCGGGCCGAGCCGAGCCACGTGGTCAACCGGTCGGCGAACGCGCCGACCACGAGGCCGCCCACGGCGCTCACCGAGAAGACCAGCCCGACCAGCGCGGGCGTGGCGTGCAACTCCTCGAGGAGGAAGACCACCTCGATGGAGCCGGACGCCATGACGAAGAAGTTCGAGGTGGTGGTGCAGGCCAGGATGCGGCGCAGGATCGGCTGGCGCCAGATGAAGCCCAGCCCCTCGGTCATCTCCACCCGCAGCGGCACCCGGTCGCGGCGGGGCGCGGGCGCGGCCGGCGCCTCCCGGATCAGCAGCAGGGTCAATCCGCTCACGGCGAAGGCGAGGCCGGTGACGACGAAGGTCCGCGCGGCGCCGACGAGCCCGACCAGCACGCCGCCGATCGTCGGGCCGACGAGCTCGGCGGAGTCCTGGCTGACGGTGAGCTTCGCGTTGGCGTCCACGAGCCGGTCCGGCGGCACCAGCCTCGGCATCATGCTCTTGTGGGCCACGGTGAACAGGACGGTGAGCACGCCGGAGAGCCCGACCACCGCGTACAGGAAACCGAGGGTGAGCCGGCCGGCCAGGGCGACCACCGGCACCGACAGCAGCAGCGCCGCCCGGCCCAGGTCGCAGGCGACCATCAACCGCCGCTGGTCGACCCGGTCGGCGAGGATCCCGGCGGGCAGGGAGAAGATCAGGTACGGCAGCCAGGCGAGCGCGGTCAGCAGCGCGACCTGGAAGACGCTGGCGTCGAGCGTGCCGACGGCGAGCAGCGGCACCGCCACGCCGGAGACCCGGGTGCCCAGCTCGCTGACCGTCTGCCCGGCCAGGAGCAGCCCGAAGTTGCGGCTGCGCAGCAGCGAGGGCCGTTTCGGGGCCACACCTCCGGTGGGCCTGGCCGCCTGCTGCGTCACGTCGGGTCCCCGGCCCGCGCCGGTGAGCGCCGTGCGGAGGCCGCCGACACCCGGAGGGCCGACGCGCGTCGCGGGCGCCCGGCCCGTCCATGGTCCATCGGGTCAGCCTGCCGGCCCCGCCCGGATCGACGCCACTGGTTATTCCCCACCCCGCAGATCGGCGCGCGCCCCGGGCGGGACACGACGGACGCGTCTCTAGACTGCGCCGGTGACCGGAGAGCGACGACCGCTGGCGGACCGGCCGCTGACCGAGCCGCACCCGTCCCGGCTGCCGCCGGAGCACCCGGAGCGGGAGCGGATCCTGGCCGCGCACGCCGCCGCCCTGACCGCCGGTGAGGCCGGCTACCTCGACCCGGGCACCGGTCTCTTCGTGCTCAGCGCGGGCTTCCTTGCCCGGCGCGGCACCTGCTGCGGGCGCGGCTGCCGGCACTGCCCGTACGTCGACGACTGAGCGACCCGCCGACGGAGGGCTACCGCGCGGGCGGGCGACATCGTACGGTTTCCGGCGGCACGTCGGGGCGGACAGCGGAGGAGTGATCGTGCGCGGGCGGATGGTGGGTGCCGGGGTGACCGTGCTGCTGGTGACGGGCTGCGGCGCGCAGGCGGAACCGGTGGCCGTACCGCCGCCGGCGCCGGTCGCGGTCGAGGTGGCCGCCGCCTCCTCCGGCGGGGCGTGCCGGCTGCTGGACTTCGGCGTGATCGAGCAGCACGCGGGCGTCCGCTTCGATGTCGCCGCGGCCAGCGCGACGGGCGACAGCCACACCTGCGTGGTGCGCGCCGGGCGGGCCACCCTGCCGGAGCTGACGCTGACCGTCACCGAGACGTCGATCGACGCGGCGACCTTCGCCTCGGACGTGGTGCCGGAGAAGGCGGCCAAGGTCTCCGGGCTCGGCCAGCGGGCGTACCGGCGGACCACCTCGGCCAAGGGCGCCCTCGGGCCGGTCGTGGAGGTGGGCTGGCTGGCCGCCGAGGGCCGCCTCGCCACCCTGCGCTACGCCACCCCGGGCGACGCCGGCAAGGCCGAGGCCGAGAAGCTGACGACCGCCCTCGTCGCCCTGGCCGGACAGCTGGACACCCGCGCCATCTGACCCCGAGGGGCGACGGGGCGGGTCAGTGGGCGGCGACGAAGACGCGGGAGGCGATCTCGCGGGGCAGCCTGATCCGCTCGCCCGAACGGTCGATCGAGACCCCGTCGCGCTCCTGCGCCACCAGCACGGTCGCGCCCGGGTCGACGCCGGCGGCGTGCAGCTGCCGGAGGACGTCCGAGTCGGTCTGCACGCTCTCGCAGATGCGTCGCACCACGACCTGCCCCGACAGCCCGGGGAACGCCAGGTTGCGCTCACCCTCGATGGGGGCGGCGGCCGTCTGCTCCGGCTTGCCCAGCTCCTCCAGCCCCGGGATCGGGTTGCCGTAGGGGGAGCGGGTCGGCCGGTTGAGCAGGTCGTAGACCCGCTTCTCGACGGCGTCGCTCATCACGTGCTCCCACCGGCAGGCCTCCTCGTGGGCCTCCTCGTAGGGCATCCCGATGACGTTGACCAGCAGCAACTCGGCGAGCCGGTGCTTGCGCATCACGGAGACCGCGTTGCTGCGGCCGTGCGCGGTGAGCGCCAGGTGGCGGTCGCCCTCGACGGTCAACAGGCCGTCGCGCTCCATCCGGGCGACGGTCTGGCTGACGGTCGGCCCGCTCTGCCCCAACCGCTCGGCGATGCGGGCACGCAGGGGCGGCACCCCCTCCTCCTCCAGCTCGAGGATGGTCTTGAGGTACATCTCGGTCGTGTCGACCAGATCATGCTTCACGTCAGCGGACCTCCGGCCAACGATGCTACCTCGGCGTTCACCGAACGCCCCACGGCGAACCGCCAGGTCGGTGCCGGGATGGTGTTGACTGGACGCCATGTCCGCAACCGAGGATCTGTTGGTGGAGGCCGACCGGCTCGCGGTCGAACTCGGCCAGGCCGACCCGCCGACGCTGCTCGACGTCCGCTGGCGGCTCGCCGGGCCGCCCGGCCGGGACGACTACGCCACCGGCCACCTGCCCGGCGCGGTCTTCGTCGACCTGGACACCGCGCTCTGCGGGCCGCCCGGCCCCGCCGGCCGACACCCGCTGCCCGACCCCGCCGCGCTCCAGGCCGCGCTGCGGGCCGCCGGCGTGCGCGCCGGTCGTCCCGTCGTGGTGTACGACGGCGGCGACGGCATGGCCGCCGCCCGCGCCTGGTGGACCCTGCGCTGGGCGGGCCACCGGCCGGTACGGCTGCTGCACGGCGGCTTCCCGGCGTGGCTGGCCGCCGGGCTGCCCACCAGCACGGCGGCGCCGGACCCGCAACCGGGCGACGTCGAGGTGCGCCCCGGCGCGCTGCCGGTGCTCGACGCGGGGGAGGCGGCCCGGCTGGCCGCGGCCGGCGAGGGGGTCCTGCTCGACGTGCGGGCCGCGCCGCGCTACCGGGGCGAGACCGAGCCGATCGACCCGGTCGCCGGGCACGTCCCCGGCGCGGTGAACCTGCCCGCCGGCGAGTACGTCGCCGAGGGCCGGTTCCCCGCCGCCGAGGCGCTGCGCGAGCGGTTCGCCGCCGCCGGGGTGGGCGACGACCGGCCGGTCGGGGCGTACTGCGGGTCGGGGGTGACCGCCGCGCAGGCCGTGTTCGCGCTGCACCTGGCCGGCCGGCCGGACGCGGCGCTCTACGTCGGGTCGTGGAGCAACTGGGTCGCCGACCCGGCCCGCCCGGTCGCCACCGGGCCGACCCCGGGCGGCTGAGCGGCACCGCGCGCCGGGCCGACCCGGGCGGCCGGGCGGAACGGCGCGAACCGGGGCGACACCGGGCGGCTGAGCAGCGCGTGCGCTGGCGCGCCGGGGTGCGCGTGCGACGATGAGGCCATGTCCGACGACACGGTGGTGGTGTGGGACGAGTCGCTGCTCGCCTACGACATGGGGGACCATCCCCTCGACCCGGTACGGGTGGAGCTGACCTTCGCCCTGGCCCGGGAGTTGGGTGTCCTCGCGCGCCCCGGGGTGCGGCTGGTGAAGCCGGAGCCGGCCGACGACGCGCTGCTGAGCCGGGTGCACGACCCGCGCTACCTGGCCGCCGTGAAGGTCGCCCCCCGCGACCCGCTCTTCGCCGGCTTCGGCCTCGGCACTTCGGACAATCCGGTCTTCGAGGGGATGCACGAGTCCAGCGCGCTGGTCGCCGGCGCCACGGTGGCGGCGGCCGAGGCGGTCTGGCGGGGCGAGGCCCGGCGGGCGGTCAACGTGGCCGGGGGCCTGCACCACGCCATGCCGGCCCGGGCCGCCGGGTTCTGCGTCTACAACGACCCGGCGGTGGCCATCGCCCGCCTGCTCGACCTGGGCGCCGAGCGGGTCGCCTACGTCGACGTGGACGTGCACCACGGCGACGGGGTGCAGCAGGTCTTCTGGAACGACCCGCGGGTGCTCACGGTCAGCGTGCACGAGACGCCGCTGGCGCTCTTCCCGGGCACCGGCTTCCCCGACGAGACGGGTGGGCCGGGCGCCGAGGGCAGCGCCGTCAACCTCCCGCTGCCGCCCGGCGTGGACGACGCCGGCTGGCAGCGCGCCTTCCACGCGGTCGTGCCGTCGGTGCTGCGCGCGTTCCGGCCGCAGGTGCTGGTGACCCAGTGCGGCGCCGACGGGCACCGGCTCGACCCGCTCGCCGACCTGAACCTCTCCGTGGACGGGCAGCGCGCCACCTACCTGGCCCTGCGCGCGCTCGCCGACGAGCTCTGCGAGGGCCGCTGGGTGGCCACCGGCGGCGGCGGGTACGCGCTGGTCGAGGTGGTGCCCCGGGCCTGGACGCACCTGCTCGCGGTGGCCACCGGAGAGCCGATCGACCCGGCGACGCTGACCCCGCCGCCGTGGCGGGAGCTGGCCGCCGCGCGCCGGCCGGGCCGGCAGATCCCGCTGCGGATGACCGACGACGTCGACCCGGCGTACGAGCCGTGGCAGCCGACCGGCGAGCCGACCGCGGTGGACCGGGCGATCGCGGCGGCCCGCAAGACCGCCTTCCCGCTGTTCGGGCTCGACCCGCACGACCCACGCGACTGATCCGCTGCCGGAGGGGACCGCACAGGTGACCACGGTGGAACCGGTGGACGTGCTGCTCAGCGACGGCACCACGGTGCAGCTGCGGCCGATCCGCCCGTCGGACGGGCCGGGCATCGTGGCGATGCACTCGCGCTTCTCCGAGCGCACCCGCTACCTGCGCTACTTCTCGCCGTACCCGCGCATCCCCGAGCGGGACCTGCACCGCTTCGTCAACGTCGACCACCGCGACCGGGAGGCGTTCGTGGTGCTGGTCGGCGACCGGATCGTCGCCGTCGGCCGCTACGAGCGGCTCGGCCCGGAGGCGCCCGAGGCCGAGGTGGCGTTCGTGGTGGAGGACGCCTACCAGGGCCGGGGCATCGGTTCGGTGCTGCTGGAGCACCTGGCCGACGCGGCCCGCCGCAACGACATCGCCAACTTCGTGGCGGAGGTGCTGCCGGCCAACGGCGCGATGCTGCGGGTCTTCTCCGACTTCGGCTACCAGGTCCAGCGGCAGTTCGCCGACGGCGTGGTGCACCTGACCTTCCCGATCGCCCCCACCGACGCGACGCTGGAGGTGCAGCGCGGGCGGGAGCACCGCACCGAGGCCCGCTCCGTCGCCCGGCTGCTCGCCCCGCGCGGCGTCGCCGTCTACGGTGCCAGCGCCACCGGGCGGGGCGTCGGCGCGGCGGTGCTCGGGCACCTGCACGACGGCGGCTACCCGGGCGCGGTGGTGCCGGTGCACCCGAGCGCGGCGACGGTCGCCGGGCTGCCCGCGTACCCCTCGGCGGCCGATGCCGGCGTGCCGGTCGACCTGGCCGTGGTGGCGGTCCCGCCGGAGGCGGCGACGCGGGTGGTCGCCGACGCGGCCGCCGCGGGCGCGCACGGCCTGGTGGTCATCTCGGCGGGCTTCGCCGAGGCCGGCGGCGAGGGCGCGGCCGCGCAGCGCGCGCTGGTCCGCGCGGCGCACGCGGCGGGCATGCGCGTGGTCGGCCCGAACTGCCTGGGGGTGGCCAACACCGACCCGGCGGTACGCCTCAACGCCACCCTCGCCCCGCGGCTGCCGGTGCCCGGCCGGGTGGGCATCTTCAGCCAGTCCGGCGCGTTCGGGGTGGCGCTGCTGGCCGAGGCGGACCGGCGCGGGCTGGGCCTGTCCAGCTTCGTCTCGGCCGGCAACCGGGCCGACGTCTCCGGCAACGACCTGCTCCAGTACTGGCAGGACGACCCCGGCACCGACGTGATCATGTTGTACCTGGAGACGTTCGGCAACCCGCGCAAGTTCGCCCGGCTGGCCCGGCGGATCGGCCGGGACAAGCCCGTCGTGGCGCTCGCCTCGCCGGCCCGGCCGCCCGGGGTGGGCGACTCCGCCGGCCCGGACGAGGTGGCGGTCGCCGCGCTGTTCGCCCACTCCGGCGTGATCCGGGTGGACACCGTCGCCGAGCTGCTCGACGTCGGGGTGCTGCTGGCCCACCAGCCGCTGCCCGCCGGGTCGCGCGTCGGCGTGGTCGGCAACTCCTCGGCGCTGACGGGGCTGGCGGCCACCGCCTGCGCCGGGCAGGGCCTCACCGTCGCCCGGGGCTACCCGCGCGACGTCGGCCCGCGCGCCGGCGTGGCCGAGTTCGCCGCCGCGCTCGCCGGGACGGGCGCCGACGACGAGGTGGACGCGCTGGTGGTGGTGTTCGCCCCGCCGCTGCCCGGCCAGCTCACCGACACGGAGGCGGACTTCACGGCCGCGCTGCCGAGCGCGTCCGCCGCCGGCAAGCCGACCGTGGCGACGTTCCTGGCCGGCCGGGCGCCCGCCGGGGTGCCCGCCTACCCGAGCGTGGAGGAGGCCGTCCGCGCCCTCGCCCGGGTCACCGCGTACGCCGACTGGCTGCGCCGGCCCGCCGGGGTGCCGCCGGAGCTGCCCCGGGTGGACCGGGCGGCGGCGCACGCCGCCCTGCACCCGGAGGCCCTCGACCCGGTGGGACTGCTCGCGGCGTACGGCATCGACGTGGTCGGGTCCGTGCCGGCGCGCTCCGCCGAGGCGGCCGTCGACGCGGCGGCCCGCCTGGGTTTCCCGGTGGCCCTCAAGGCCGCCGCCCCCGGCCTGCGGCACCGGCTCGACCTCGGCGCGGTCCGGCTCGACCTGCCCGACGCGGCCACGGTCCACCGCGCGTACGCGGAGATGTCGGCGGTCTTCGGCGCGGACGTCCTGGTCCAGCCGATGGTCCCACCCGGCGTGGCCTGCGTGGTCGAGCTGGTGGAGGACCCGGCGTTCGGCCCGGTGGTCGGCTTCGGGCTCGGCGGCGTCGCCACCGAACTGCTCGGCGACCGGGCCTGGCGGGCGGTGCCGCTGACCGACCTGGACGCGGCCGAGCTGGTCGACGAGCCCCGGGCGGCGCCGCTGCTGCGCGGGCACCGGGGCGCGGCGCCGGTCGACCGGGCGGCCCTGGCGGACCTGCTGCTGCGGGTCGGCCGGCTCGCCGACGAGCAGCCCCGGGTGCGCGCGCTGACCCTCAATCCGGTGCTCGCCCGCTCCGACGGCATCTCGGTGCTGCACGCCACCGTCCGGGTCGGTTCCGCCGTGGCCCGCCCCGACACCGGGCCCCGCCGGCTGTAGGGCGTCAGGCCCGTTCGGAGATCTGCTGCACGGCCCAGGCGTTACCGTCCGGGTCGGTGAAGTAGACGAAGCCGACGTTGTCCAGCGGATCCGGCACCGGGCGCGGGTTCTCGCCCACCACCTGGATCTCGCTGACCTGCACGCCCCGCTCGGCCAGCTCGGCGCGGGCCCTGGGCAGGTCCGGCACGACCAGTTGGAGGCCCTTGAGGGAACCGGGCGGCATGTCCGGCACGACGCCCTTGCCGATCACGATCGAGCAGCCCGAGCCGGGCGGGGTGAGCTGCACGATCCGCGCGTCGTCGTCGATCACGGTGTCGTGGTCCACGACGAAGCCGAGCTGGTCGGCGTAGAACGCCTTGGCCCGGTCCACGTCGGAGACCGGGACGATCACCACTTCCAGGGTCCAGTTCACGGTGCCTCTCCTCGTGTCGTCGATGTCGGGGACAGCAGGGCGGCCAGGCGGGTGAAGCTCTCCCCGACGCCGCGGGCCATCGGGTAGCGCAGCACGGTCTCCCGGCCCTCGGCGGTGGCGTAGCGCAGCGTGGTGGTGACCGTGGTCCGCCCGACGAGCTCGGTGAACTCGTGGGCGACCAGGGTCTCGCCCGGGTAGGACTGGTCGTCGAAGAGCTCGGTGCAGACCAGCCGCCTGGGCGGCTCGACCTGCCGGTACACCCCGCCCTGGCCCATCCGCTCGCCGCCCGGCCCCGCCGAGACGAAGCGCCACCGCCCGCCGACCCGGAGGTCCACCTCGCATTCGACCAGCCGCCAGCCGCGTGCGCCGTACCAACGGACGAGCAGCTCCGGCCGGGTGAAGGCGGCGAAGACCAGGTGCGCGGGGCCGTCGAACATCCGGCTCAGCACGATTTCGCGGTCGCCCGGGGCGTGCACCACCAGCGGATCGTCGGGGCCGGTCATCGCCCGGCGCCCGGGGCCCCGCCCTGCCCGGCCGCGTCGGGGGCGGTGGCGGTCCGGTCGGCGGCCCGGAGCTCGTCGAGCAGGGCGTCGAGGCGCTGGTAGCTCTCGGCCCAGTAGCCGCGGTAGTCGGCCAGCCAGGCGGTGGCCTCCCGCAGGGGGCGAGCCTCCAGGCGGCACGGTCGCCGCTGCGCGTCGCGTCCCCGGCTGACCAGCCCGGCCCGTTCCAGCACCCGCAGGTGCTTGGAGACGGCCGGCTGGCTCATCGCGAACGGCGCGGCCAGCTCGGTGACCGTCGCCTCGCCGGCCGCCAGCCGGGCCAGGATGGCCCGCCGGGTCGGGTCGGCCAACGCCGCGAAGGTGGCGTCCAATCCGTCGCTGTCCACAGCAGATAACCTCCTGGTTTTATAACCAGGAGGTTTCTATCGCGTACGCGGGCCCCGGTCAAGCACCCCCTCGGCGCGCCGACGGACGTGAGGCCCCGGCGAACCGCCGGGGCCTCACGTGGTCGAGGGGGGTCAGCAGGCGTACGCCTCCAGGCGCTGCGCCCGCTCCGGGTCGCGCAACTTCAGCAGGGTCACCTTCTCGATCTGCCGGATCCGCTCCCGGGACAGGCCGAACTCCCGGCCGACCTCGTCGAGGGTGCGCTGCCGGCCGTCGTCGAGGCCGAACCGGAGCCGGATCACGGCCTGCTCGCGCTGGGAGAGGGTGGAGAGCACGATGCTGACCTCGTTGCGCAGCTCGCCCTGCGCGGCGGCGTCGCCCGGCTCGGCGCTCGGGTCGACGGCGGCGACGAAGTCGCCGAGCGCGCTCTCGCCGTCCTCACCGACGGCCTGGTCGAGGCTCACCGGCTCCCGGTCGTACGAGATCAGCTCGATCACCTGGAACTCCGGGATGTCCATGGCCCGGGCCACCTCGGCGACGGTGGGCTCGCGGCCCAGCGAGACGGAGAGCTCGCGGCGGGCGCGGACCATGCGGTTGACCTGCTCGACCATGTGCACCGGGATGCGGATGGTGCGGGCCTGGTCGGCCATCGCCCGGGTGATCGCCTGCCGGATCCACCAGGTGGCGTACGTGGAGAACTTGTAGCCCTTGGCGTAGTCGAACTTCTCGACCGCGCGGATCAGGCCGAGGTTGCCCTCCTGGATCAGGTCGAGGAAGGCCATGCCGCGACCCGTGTAGCGCTTGGCGATGCTGACCACGAGGCGCAGGTTCGCCTCCAGCAGGTGGTCCTTCGCGGCCCGGCCCTGCGCGACGATCAGCTCCAGGTCGGCCCGCAGCTCCGGCGAGACGGGGGTGCAGGTCGCCAGCTTCTCCTCGGCGAACAGGCCGGCCTCGATCCGCTTGGCGAGGTCGACCTCCTGGGCGGCGGTCAGCAGCTTCGTCCGACCGATCCCGTTCAGGTACGCCCGGACCAGGTCCGTGGAGACGCCGCGCTCGTCGGTGGCGTCGAGGTCGGTCAGGGTGTCGGTGGCGCTCGCGGCCTCGGTGGTGCCGGCCGGGCGCGTCCGGTGCTCCGTCATCTGCAGGGCCATCTCAGTTTCTCCCCGTGTCCACGTCTGTGCCGTTGGATCCGGCCCAGTGGTGCCGGTGTGACACACAGCTTGGCGGGCGGGGCGTGAAACGGGAGTGAGGCGATCGGGGACCCGACACGAATTGTGTCGATGGCCTGCTCAGCGTGGGCGCTTCGTCGCCGAGCGCTTGTTGCCGCAGGCGGTTACCGTGCCATCGGTCGGCCGGCATGGCCGGCGCCGCCGGCGACGTCGGCGCACCGAACAGGTTATGGAGGGTGTCGTGGTCTTCAAGCGGCTCATGCAGGCGATGGGTGTGGGTGGCCCGTCCGTGGAAACCGTGCTGACGAACCCGAACTGCCGCCCTGGCGGCCAGCTGGAGGGCGTCGTCCACGTGGCCGGCGGCGACCACCTCGTCGACGTGTCGTACGTCGCCCTGGGCCTGGTCACCCGGGTCGAGGTCGAGAGCGGCGACAACGACTACGAGACCACGCAGGAGTTCCACCGGCAGGCCGTCACCGGCGCGTTCCGGCTCGGCCCGGGGCAGCGCCATGACATCCCGTTCCGCTTCGCCGTGCCGTGGGAGACGCCGCTCACCGAGCTGTACGGGCAGCACCTGCACGGGATGACGATGGGGCTGCGTACGGAGCTGGAGGTGGCCCGCTCGGTCGACAAGGGCGACCTGGACGCGGTGGCGGTGCACCCGCTGCCGTCGCAGCAGAAGATCCTTGAGGCGTTCCTGCGGCTGGGCTTCCGGTTCGCCCGGGCCGACGTGGAGCGGGGCCACATCTACGGCGTGCGGCAGACCCTGCCCTTCTACCAGGAGATCGAGTTCTACCCGGCGCCGCAGTACGCCGGGGCGATCAACCAGCTGGAGGTCACCCTCGTCACCGACCCCCAGCAGATCCAGGTGGTGCTGGAGCTGGACAAGCGCGGCGGCCTGTTCACCGAGGGCCGGGACGCCTTCGGCCGCTTCACCGTCGACCACGCCACCGCCGAGCGCACCGACTTCACCCCCCAGCTCGACGGCTGGATCCGCCAGTCGCTCCAGCGCCGCGGCCTCTTCTCCTGACGCCTCCTCCCGGCCTCTCCTGCCGCGCCCGGGGGTGACGGGACGGGATACCCCGTCATCCCCCGTGACCGGCGAGGAGAGGCGGGAGTGGGGACGTTCAGAGTTCGAGCAGCACCGTGCGGGGGCCGACGTTGACGCTCTCGACCAGCATGTGGGCGCGGAAGCGGCCGGTCTCCACCTTCGCGCCCCGGGCGCGCAGCGCCTCCACGACCGCCGTCACCAGGGGCTCCGCCACCTCGGCCGGGGCGGCCGCCGTCCAGCTCGGGCGGCGGCCCTTGCGGGCGTCGCCGTAGAGGGTGAACTGGCTGACCACCAGGATCGGCGCGCCGGTGTCCGCCGCGGACCGTTCGTCGTCGAGGATCCGCAGCTCGTGCACCTTGCGGGCCATCGTGCCGGCGGTCTCGACGGTGTCGGTGTGGGTGACGCCGAGCAGCACCAGCAGCCCGTCGTCGATCGCGCCGACCACCTCGCCGTCGACCGTCACGCCGGCCCGGCCGACGGTCTGCACCACGGCCCGCATCAGTCGGCCGCCGGCTCGATGAAGCCGCGCTCGACGAGGTGCGCGACGATCGGCCCCGCCGCCTCGGCCAGCTCCTCGGGGGCGACGTCGTGCGCGGCGGCGAGCAGGGCGAGCTGGTCGCGCAGCGGCAGCCGCCCGTCGGCCCCGCCGACCAGGGCCAGGACGAGAGGGTCGATCTCCTCGGTCCAGCGCAGGCCGTGCGGCATGGCCAGCACCTGCCGGTCCACCGCCCAGCCCTCGTCGCCCATGGTGGCCTCCTGCCGCAGCTGGAGGCCCTCGGCGGCCCGGAAACGGGCGTCGAGCAGCCCGTCGGTGTCGCGGGCGCGGAGCCAGTCCTGGCGGTCGAACCACGCGCCGACGCGGTCGCCGAGCGGCGCCTCGACCCGCTGGCGCAGGTCCTCCACCCGGACGACCGGGTCGTCGTGCCCGGAGCGGCGCAGCGAGACGATGCCGAAGCCGACGGCCTCCACCTTGTGCGCGTCGAACCAGTCCAGCCAGTCCGCCATCCGGCGCGGGTCGGCCGCCTCGCCGACGTCGGTGAGCCAGAGGTTGACGTACGCCATCGGATCGGCCACCTCGCGCTGGATGACCCAGGCGTCCAGCCCCGTGCCGGCGAACCAGCCGGTCACCCGCTCGCCCCAGTCCTCCCCGGCGACGTGCACCCAGTTGGCCAGGTACTGCATGGTGCCGCCCTCGGTGAGCAGGCCGGGCGCGGCGGCGGCCAGCTCCGCGCCGATCGCGTCGCCGACCCGCCCCGAGTCGCGGTAGACGTGCGTGGTGGTGCCGGGGCCGACCACGAACGGCGGGTTGCTCACCACCAGGTCGAAGCGCCGCCCGGCGACGGGGGCGACCAGGTCGCCGCGGAGCAGCTCCCAGTCCTGGCCGTTGAGCGCGGCGGTGGTGGCGGCGAAGCGCAGCGCCCGCGCCGAGAGGTCGGTGGCGGTGACCCGCCGCGCGTGGGTGGCCAGGTGCAGGGCCTGCACGCCGGAGCCGGTGCCCAGGTCCAGCGCGGCCTCGACGGGCCGGCGGACGGTCGCGCCGATCAGCGTCTGCGTCGCCCCGCCGATGCCGAGGACGTGCTCGGCGTGCAGCGGGCGGCCGGGCCGGGCGCTGGCGGGCACGTCGGCGAGCACCCACCAGTCGTCCCCGTACGGCTCCAGGTCCACGCCCATCCGCAGCCCGTCGCCGTGCCGCTCGACCAGGCCCCCGGCGAGCGCCTCGGCCAGCGACAGCGGCGCCAGCGCGGCGGCCACGGCGGCCTCCGGCTCTGTCTGCTCGCAGACGAACACCCGGATCAGGGTGTCGAGCGGGTCCCCGTCCCCGGTGGCGCGCAGCGCCGCCCGGAAGTCGTTGCGGGCCACCCCGCCGGTGGCCTGCGGGCCGAGGCGGGTGGCGATGCCGTTCGAGGTGAACCCGGCCCGGGTCAGCGCGGTCCGCAGCGCCTCGACCCCGGCGGGGGAGAGCAACATGTCGTGTTCGTCCACGTCGCCATCCTGCCTGGTGCCCGGCGCCGGCACGCGGCGGCCCGGCCGATCCTCCGGCGCGGTGGTCACCGTCCGGGACCGATGTGCGCACCCGACGCGCGTGTCCGGGTACCGGCCGCCGCGGGTGGTGACAGCATTGTCGCCATGACGCTCGCACTGCCCATCGACCCCGAGGCCAACCGGCTGCTGGCGCGCAGCCCGCTGGCGCTGCTGCTCGGCATGGTCCTCGACCAGCAGGTGCCGATGGAGAAGGCGTTCTCCTCGCCGTACGTGCTGGCGGAGCGGCTCGGACGCGACCTGGACGCCCGGGAGCTGGCCGAGCACGACCCGGAGGCGCTTCTCGCCCTCTTCGCCCGGCCGCCGGCGCTGCACCGGTTCCCGAAGGCGATGGCGGCCCGGGTCCAGGAGGTGTGCCGGGTCCTCGTCGACCGGTACGACGGCGACGCCGCCCGGCTCTGGTCCGACGCCGCCGACGGCCGGGAGCTGCTGCGCCGCATCGGCGAGCTGCCCGGCTTCGGCGCGCAGAAGGCGCAGATCTTCCTCGCGCTGCTCGGCAAGCGGTTCGGGGTCACGCCGGAGGGCTGGCGGGAGGCGGCCGGCGGCTACGGCGAGCCGGACGCCCACCGGTCGGTGGCCGACGTCACCGACGCGGACTCGCTGCGCCGGGTGCGCGAGTACAAGCAGCAGATGAAGGCGGCGGCGAAGGCGAAGACCGCCGGGGCCTGACGCAACCGCGACGTCGCGGCGTCGTTGTAGCCAGGATGGTGACGACGGGCAGCCGATGACGGACGTACGCGGCGGGCGGTTGCTGCGGCCGGAGGACAGCTCGCCCCGGGCCACCTTCCTGGAGCTCTTCTTCGACCTGGTCTTCGTCTTCGCGCTGACCCGGGTCTCGCTGCGCCTGATCGACGGCACCGGGGCCTCCGTCGGGATCCTGCTCGCCGAGATCGGGCGCACGGGCGTGCTCTTCCTGGCCCTGTGGCTGCTCTGGTCGATCACCACCTGGGTCACCAGCCGGTACGAGCCGGAGCAGCCGGTGATCCAGTTCGTCGTGGTCGGGACGATGTTCGGCGCCATGGTGATGGCCGTGGCGCTGCCCCGGGCGTTCGAGGACCGGGCACCCTCGTTCGCGCTGGCGTACCTGGCGGTGATGCTCGTCCGTCCGTTGGTCATCGCCACGGCCCTGCGCCACCATCCGCGCCGCACCGTGCCGTGGCGACTCTTCGCCTGGGCGGTCGCGGGCAGCGTGCCGTGGCTGGCCGGGGTGTTCGGGCCGGAGCAGTTGCGTCTGCCGCTCTGGACGCTCGCCGTGGTCGTCGACTACACCGGCCTGCTGCTCGGCTGGCCGTTGCCCCGGCTGGGTCGGGCGCGCACCGCCGGCTGGCTGATCGCCGGCGAGCACCTGGCCGACCGGTACCAGCAGATCTTCCTCATCTCGCTGGGGGAGACCATCCTGGTCATCGGGCTGACCTACACCGGCGCGGAGTTCACCACCGACCGGGCCGGCGCCTTCGCGACCGCCTTCGCCACCACGGCGCTGCTCTGGCGGATCTACTTCCACCGGGCGGGCCACCTGCTCGCCGAGGCGCTGCGGGTGGCCCGCTCGCCCGGGCGGCTCGGCGCCTCCGCCAGCAGCACCCACCTGGTCATCGTGATCGGCGTGCTGAGCACCGCCGTGGGCTACGAGCTGGTGATCACGCACCCGCACGGGCGGACCGACCCGACCTGGCTGGTCTTCGTCGTCGGCGGCCCGGCGATCTTCCTGGCGGCCCGGGCCCGCTTCGAGTACGAGATCTTCGGTCGGGTGTCCCGGTCGCGGGTCGTGGGCCTGCTGGTGCTGCTCCTGCTGTCGCCGGCGCTCACCCTGGGGCCGCCCATGCTGGCGCTGGCGCTGGTCGCCCTGGTGCTGGCGGGGGTGGCGTCCGCCGACGCGTGGCGCAGCAGAGGTCGCCCGCCCGAGCAGGCCGCGTCGCCGCTCGGGACCGGCGGGACCGGCGGGGGCGAGTTCCCCGCGCCGTGATCGGGGGAGGTCAGGCGGCGGTCGGCCGGGAGAGGGCGGCCAGCGCCCGCCGGACGTCGGCGAGGGAGACCGTGGCCGAGTCGTCCAGGTCGGCCAGGCCGGCCTCGATCCACTGCCGCATGAGCGTGGTGACCCCGATGCCGCGCGCGTCGGCGGCGGCGCGGACCCGTTCGTACGTCTCGAGTGGCAGGCGTACCGAGCGGCTGACCATGGGGGTGTCGGTGTCGGGGGTGGGCAGCTCCACCTGCTGGCTCCCGTCGATCAGCTCCGCGAGCCGGTCACCGCCGCTGTGGAACTGCTTCGTCGCGTCGTTACGGTTCATCGTCACCGCCTCCTCATCGGCGAGATCTCCGCACGGCCTCGTCGTAGCGCTTCGCCTCGACGTCGCTCAGCTCGCGGGCGGAGAGGATGTCCCAGTCGTTGTCGGTGCCGTCGGCCTCGGCGAGCAGCACGGCCAACCGGCGCCCCCGGCGGGCGGCGGCGTAGACGACCATCACGTCGTCGCCGAGGTGCCGGATCACCCGGCGGGTGCTGTGCAGCGCCTCCCAGACTTCCCCGGGCGTGACGTCGTAGACCCTCAGGTTGGCCAACGCCTCGTCGGTGAAGCTGAACCTGCTGCCCACGGCGCGAGCGTACCACGCAGGTAACACGAGGCCGGGTCGAGCGATTTTCGCTGATCACGCGTCGCAGGTGACAGGATGGGGCGTAACCCCCTCGAGGAGGTCCGTGGTGAAGCGTCAGGCGTACCAGCCGATCCTGATCACCGACGCCTCGCGCAGCCAGGACGACCAGCTCACCAGCCGTCAGAAGCGCTACGTGCTGATGATGGGCATCCGGGTGGCCTGCGTGATCGTCGGTGCCGTCCTGGTCGGCGTGCAGGCCCCGCTGCTCTGGCTCTGGCTGCCGATGGTGGCCCTGGGCATGGTGCTGATCCCGTGGCTGGCGGTCCTGCTGGCCAACGACCGCCCGCCCAAGGAGCAGCACCGGCTGGCCAACCGGTTCCAGCCGCGACACCGGGACGAGACCCCGCCGATGAGCCTCACCGCCGAGGAACGCCCTCACAAGATCATCGACGTCGAGCCCTGACCCACCGGCGAGGGGGTCAGGGGCGGGCGCCCACCTGGGAGACGGCGAGGGCCCCGAGGTCGCCGGCCCGGCCCAGCGCCACCGCCGGCTCCGCGCCGTCGAGCCAGGCGGCCAGCAGCCCGGCCGCGAACGCGTCCCCGGCCCCGGTGACGTCGACCACCGCCACCCGGCGAGCCGGCGCGACGGTGGCCGAGGAGTCCCGGTCCACCCAGACCGCCCCGGCCGCGCCCTGCTTGACGACGACCCGCCGGGCGGAGGCCGACAGCGCCCGCCCCTGCGCCGCCGGGTCCATCCCTCCGGCCAGCACCGTCGCCTCGTCGGCGTTGACCAGGAGCAGGTCGACCCCGCGTACCCAGGACAGGAAGGCCGCCGCGCCGACCCGCCGCAGCGGGGCCGCGGAGGCCGCGTCGACGCTGGTGGTGAGCCCGCGCTCGCGGGCGGCGGCCAGCGCGCGCAGCCCCGCCGGTCGTGACTCGGCGTCCAGCAGGGTGTACCCGGACAGGTGCAGGTGCCGCGCGTCCGGCGCCGCGGCCAGCGCCGCGTCGACGTCGGCCGGGGCCAGCAACAGGTTCGCGCCCCGCTCCGTGACCATCGACCGCTCCCCGGCCGTGGCCAGCACGATGACCGTCCCGGTGGCGCGGTCGGGGCACACGGTCGTCGCGCAGTCGACCCCGGCGCGTTCCAGCTCGGCCACCCGGTCCCGCCCGGCGTCGTCGTCGCCGACGGCACCGACGAGCGTGACCGGCACGCCCTGGGCGGCGAGCCAGGCCGCCGTGTTGGCGGCCTGCCCGCCGCCGCTGAACCGGATCGCCGCGGGCGTGTCCGATCCGGTGGCCATCGGCCCGGCCAGCACCGCCACCACGTCGGTGATCAGGTCACCGACGACGAGGACGCGCCCTGCGGTCATGCCCCGGCGCGGCGGGCGGCCGCGGCGACGGCGATCCGGGCCGCGAGGTCGGCGTTGCGCAGGATGATCCGGACGTTCACCGCCAGGCTCGCCCCCTCGGTCGCCGAGTGGAAGTGCGCGAGCAGGTAGGGCGTCACGGCCTTGCCGGTCACCCCGTCGCGCTCCAGCAGGGCCAGCCCGTCGGCGAGGGTCCGGTCGTGCAGCTCCGGGTCGAGCTGCTCGTCGGTCGGCAGCGGGTTGGCCACGATCAGGCCGCCGTGGTGCACGCGGTGCTGCTCCCGGGCCGCCAGCACGTCCGCGACCTGCTCGGCCGAGTCCAGCGACCAGTCCAGGTCGAAGCCGCCGTCGGTGATGAAGAAGCCGGGGAAGCGCCGGCTCCGGAAGCCGACCACGCCGACGCCGAGGGTCTCCAGCCGCTCCAGGGTGGCGCCGACGTCGAGGATCGACTTGACCCCGGCGCAGACCACCGCGATCGGCGTCCGGGCCAGGGTGACCAGGTCGGCCGACTCGTCGAAGGTCTGCGCCGCCTCCCGGTGCACCCCGCCGAGGCCGCCGGTGGCGAACACCCCGATGCCGGCGGCGGCGGCCACCGCACTGGTCGCGGCCACGGTGGTGGCGCCGTCCGCGCCGGTCGCGGCGGCGAGGGCGAGATCGCGTACGGAGAGCTTGGCGACCCCGTCGACGGTGGCGAGCCGGGTCAGCTCCGCGTCGTCCAGGCCCACCACGAGCCGGCCGCCGACCATGCCGATGGTCGCCGGGACCGCACCCGCGTCGCGGACGGCCTGCTCGATCTCGCGGGCCACCCGGAGGTTGTCCGGCCGGGGAAGGCCGTGCGAGACGATGGTGCTCTCCAGGGCGACGACGGGACGCCCGTCGCGCAGGGCGTCGGCAACCTCGCTGCCGTAGCGGATGTGAAAGTCGGTCACGTCACCACCGTACGGCCCCCGTCCGGGCTACCTGCAGTGGACCGGATCGGGGGTGACCTGCCAGACTTGACGGTCGGAGGTGCAGAAGTGAGCACAGAGGTTCTCGAGCGTCCGGAGCTGAAGGACGCCGACACCGGTCCCGAGATGTTCCACTACGTGCGTAAGGAGAAGATCGCCGAGAGTGCCGTCATGGGCACCTTCGTCGTCGCGCTGTGCGGGGAGACCTTCCCGGTCACCAAAGCCGCCAAGCCCGGCTCGCCGGTCTGCCCGAAGTGCAAGGAGATCTACGACTCCTGGGGCGAGTGACCGTGGGCGGCCTCCCCGGTCGCGCACGTAACCTTCGCCGGTGACCACCTCCACCGCCCTGCTCCTCGCCGACCTCACCGGAGTGGCGGTCTTCGCCGCCTCCGGGGCCTCCGCGGCGGTGGCCAAACGGCTCGACCTCTTCGGCGTCGTCTTCGTCGGCTTCGTGGCCGCGCTCGGCGGCGGGATCTTCCGGGACCTGGCGATCGACGAGGCGCCCCCGCTGGCCTTCGGCGACTGGCGGTACGCCACCACGGCCGCCGTCACCGCCGCCGCCGTCTTCTGGCTGCATCCCCAGTTCGCCCGGCTGCGCACCACCGTGCTGGTGCTGGACGCGGCCGGGCTGGGGCTGTTCACCGTCACCGGCACGGTCAAGGCCCTCGACGCCCAGGTGCCGCCGGTGGGCGCCTGCGTGATCGGCATGCTCACCGCGATCGGCGGCGGTCTCGGGCGGGACCTGCTCACCGCCGAGATCCCGGTGGTGCTGCGGCGGGAGATCTACGCCGTGGCCGCGCTCGCCGGCTCGATCCTCGTGGCGCTGCTGGACGCCCTCGGGCACGCCAACGCCGGCTGGCTGACCGCGGCGGCCGCGGTGGTCTTCCTGCTCCGCCTGGTGGCGCTGCGGCGGCGCTGGTCGGCGCCGGTGGCCACCCTGCGTCCCCCGCGTACGGGAACCCACGGCAGCCACCCCTGACCCGGGTGGCGGATGTGACCAGCGTGGCGTCGGCTGGGTCCGGCGGCCCGTGCTGGTTATGCTGAGTCGGCCTTCGCGGCACCATCTGCGCGGAGGCGTTTTCATGGGCGGCGGTACCCGTGGCCCTCGCCCGGGGTCCGCCGTCAGGCGGTCGGAGAGGAGCTTCCCGTGGCGGCCCGGTTGCCGGCGATCGAGACGTTTCCGGCACTGCGCGCGTGGCAGCGCAAGGCACTCGTGGAGTACCTGCGCCGGCGGGACCCCGACTTCACGGCGGTCGCCACCCCGGGCGCCGGAAAGACCACCTTCGCCCTGCGGATCGCCGCCGAGCTGCTCGCCGACGGCACCGTCGAGGCGGTGACCGTGGTGGCCCCGACCGAGCACCTGAAGACCCAGTGGGCGCAGGCGGCGGCCCGGGTCGGCATCCAGCTCGACGCCGCGTTCCGCAACGCCGACCTGCACTCCTCCGCCGACTTCCACGGCGCGGTGGTGACGTACGCGCAGGTGGGCATGGCGCCCCAGGTGCACAAGCGGCGCACCCTCACCCGGCGCACCCTGGTCGTCCTCGACGAGATCCACCACGCGGGCGACAGCCGCTCCTGGGGCGACGGGGTGAAGGCCGCCTTCGAGGGCGCCGAGCGCCGGTTGATGCTCACCGGGACCCCGTTCCGCTCCGACGACAACCCGATCCCGTTCGTCAGCTACGAGCGGGGCGGCGACGGCCTGCTGCGCTCCCGCGCCGACTCGGTCTACGGCTACGCCGACGCGCTGCGCGACGGCGTCGTCCGGCCGGTGCTCTTCCTGGCGTACTCGGGGGAGACCCGGTGGCGCACCAACGCGGGGGAGGAACTGGCGGCGCGGCTCGGCGAGCCGATGACCCAGGACCTCGTCGCGCAGGCGTGGCGCACCGCGCTGGACCCGGCGGGCGACTGGATGCCCCAGGTGCTGCGGGCCGCCGACGCCCGGCTGACCGTGCTGCGCAACGCGGGGATGCCCGACGCCGGCGGGCTGATCATCGCCAGCGACCAGCAGGCGGCCCGCTCGTACGCGAAGCTCATCGCGCAGGTGACCGGCGAGCGCGCGGCGGTGGTGCTCTCCGACGACGTGGGCGCCTCGGCGCGGATCGCCACGTTCGCGGCGTCCGAGCAGCGTTGGCTGGTGGCGGTCCGGATGGTCTCCGAGGGCGTCGACATCCCCCGGCTGGCCGTCGGCGTCTACGCGACCAGCGCCAGCACCCCGCTCTACTTCGCGCAGGCGATCGGCCGGTTCGTCCGCGCCCGCCGCCCCGGCGAGACCGCCTCGGTCTTCCTGCCCAGCGTGCCGCACCTGCTCGGGCTGGCCAGCGAGATGGAGGTCGAGCGGGACCACGTGCTCGGCAAGCCGAAGGACCGCGAGGGCTTCGACGACGACCTGCTGGAGCGTGCCCAGCGCGCCGACCAGGCCAGCGGCGAGCTGGAGAAGCGGTTCGCCGCGCTCTCCGCGACGGCCGAGCTGGACCAGGTGATCTTCGACGGCGCCTCGTTCGGCACCGCCGCGCAGGCCGGGACGCCCGAGGAGGAGGAGTACCTGGGCCTGCCCGGGCTGCTCACCGCCGACCAGGTGGCCCTGCTGCTGACCAAGCGGCAGCAGGAGCAGCTCGCGGCCCAGCGCCGCCGGGCCGCCAGGCCCGCTGAGGCGGCCGCTGAGGCGCCCACGGCCCCGCCGGCACCAATGAGTGCCGCCCAGCGTCGCGTCGCCCTACGCCGCCAACTGAACGCCCTCGTGGCCGCCCGGCACCACCGCACGGGGCAGCCGCACGGGAAGATCCACGCGGAGCTGCGCCGCCTCTGCGGCGGGCCGCCGAGCGCGCAGGCGACCATCGAGCAGCTCGAGGAACGCATCGCCACCGTGCAGACCCTCTGACGGGCGGGCCGGTCGACGACCGGCCGCGGCGGGCGACCGGCCGGTGCGTGGCCGCCGGGAGGTGCGTGGCCGCCCGTGGCGGGACCGCGCGATCCGTTCCGCCCGTGCCCCCTCGGGCGGGGCGTGCCGTCGGCGCGACGGGGCTGGGCGGGTGGAGACGAAAAGCCGGCCGGAGGCCCCTCGGGGGCCTCCGGCCGGCTATGTCGTGGGTTGCGGTCTCTCAGTTCGCCATCAGATCGGCGCCACGCCAGCTGAACTCCGGGTCCGTCGCGAACCGCACGGTGATCTTCACGAGATCCTCCGCGTACTTGTTCGCGTGGTGCCCACAGAACACCAGCTCGCTCCCACCCGCCAGAGTGATCCGGAGCTTGCCGGCAGCATTGCAGCGGTCGCACCGTTCATCGGCGGCTGGGGGAGCCACCGTCTCGGGCGGCGGCGTGAGGGTCGGGGTCATCGCCTTCCTCCTCTGGTCGTCACCGATGAACAATCTCTTCGGTCGTTGCTCACCTATCGTGCAACACCCTGTCCCGGCGCTGCCTTCCCTGTGTGCCCGCGGGGGACCGAGGTCACACATGGCAGGGACAGTGTGCCGTGCACCAAGGGTGCCACGTCAACGATCACAATCGTGCAACCGGACGATCACCTTCCGACGTTGCACGCCAGGTGGTCAAAACGACACGTTCGGTTGACGATCGCGATCAGTCCAGGTAGTCCCGGAGCACCTGCGAACGCGACGGGTGACGCAGCTTCGACATCGTCTTGGACTCGATCTGCCGGATGCGCTCCCGGGTCACCCCGTAGACCTGCCCGATCTCGTCCAGCGTGCGCGGCTGGCCGTCGGTCAGGCCGAAGCGCAGGCGTACCACGCCCGCCTCACGCTCGGACAACGTCTGCAGCACCTGCTGGAGCTGGTCCTGCAGGAGCGAGAACGAGACCGCGTCGACCGCGACCACGGCCTCCGAGTCCTCGATGAAGTCGCCGAGCTGGCTGTCGCCCTCGTCGCCGATCGTCTGGTCCAGCGAGATGGGCTCCCGGGCGTACTGCTGGATCTCCAGCACCTTCTCGGGTGTGATGTCCATCTCCTTGGCGAGCTCCTCCGGCGTGGGCTCGCGGCCCAGGTCCTGGAGCAGCTCCCGCTGGATGCGGCCGAGCTTGTTGATGACCTCGACCATGTGCACCGGGATGCGGATGGTGCGGGCCTGGTCGGCCATCGCCCGGGTGATCGCCTGCCGGATCCACCAGGTGGCGTACGTGGAGAACTTGTAGCCCTTGGTGTAGTCGAACTTCTCGACCGCGCGGATCAGGCCGAGGTTGCCCTCCTGGATCAGGTCGAGGAAGGCCATGCCGCGGCCGGTGTAGCGCTTGGCCAGCGAGACGACCAGCCGGAGGTTGGCCTCCAGCAGGTGGTTCTTGGCGCGCTCGCCGTCCCGCGAGATCCAGCCCAGGTCCCGCTGCATCTCGCGGGTGAGCTTCTCCTCGCCCTCCTCGGCCGCCCGCAGCCGCTCCGCGGCGTAGAGCCCGGCCTCGATCCGCTTGGCCAGCTCCACCTCCTGCTCGGCGTTGAGCAGCGGGACCTTGCCGATCTGCTTGAGGTAGGCCCGGACCGAGTCGGCGGAGGCGGTCAGCTCGGCGTCGCGGCGCGCCTGCTTGAGCGCCTCGGACTCCTCGTCGTCCCACTCGAAGTCGTTGTCGCTGGCCGAGTTGGCGGCGTCGGTCTCGGCGGCCCGGGTCAGCTCCGCCGGCTCCTCGACGACCACGTCCTCGATCTCGGCGGCGAGCTCCTCCGGGTCGATGTCGCCCTCGGCGCCCTCGCCCTTGGCCTTGCCGCCGGCCTTGGCCGGCTTGGCGCCGGCCGCCGCGACCGTCGCCTTGGTGGCCCGGGTCGACTTGGTGGCCTTCGCGGGCGCGGCGGCCTTGGCGGCCACCTCGGCGGTGGTGCCGGCGGCCTTGCGGGGGGCGGCCTTGCGCGGGGCGGGCGTCGTGGCCTCGTCGGCGGCGGGCGCCTGCTTCGGGGCGGGCGCGACGGCCTTCTTGGTGGTCTTGGCGGTGGTGGCCCGGGACGCCGGGGTGGCCGACCGGGCGGCGGCGACGCGGCGGCGGGTGCTCGCCGAGCCGTCCACCACCACGGTCACTCCCGCCTCGGAGAGCGCCCGGAGGATCTTCTTGGCCTGGGCCGGAGTCACCTCGGCGGACTCGACGGTGCGCGCGAGCTGAGCCGACGTGAGCTGACCGCCGGCGCTCTGCGCGTGGGCGATCAGAGTGTCGGTGAGCGAGCGAACGTCGGCGCCGGTCTGGCGGGGTTCTGTCACGAATGACCTTCCGGAGGCGAAGAGCGAGCACGGCCGGGTCGTCCGACGCAGAGCGGGGCACCTTGCCGGGCGATGTGGTTGAGGGACCCCCGTGTCCCGGGCCGGCCGGTCGTGGCGGTCCGTCGCAGCGTGGGCAGGGGTGAATTGTAACGCCGTCTGCGGCGATCATCCGTCGCCGCACGGCGGACCGGCGGTGGGGACCGCCGATTCGACGCAGATGTGGACTTTGTAAGGATGGTACCGCGCGTGACCCGGAACACCCCGGCCGTGCGGGAAGGGGACGAACGATGGATCGCTCGGCGCCGTCGGAACTGCTGGAGATCGCGGTCGACGTGGCCCGGGACGCGGCCGCGACCGCGCACCGGATGCGGGTCGAGGGCGTGTCGGTGGCCGCCACCAAGAGCACGGTCACCGACGTGGTGACCGCCGCCGACCGGGCGGTGGAGCGGCAGGTGATCGACGCGCTGCGCCGGCTGCGGCCGGGCGACGCCGTCCTCGGCGAGGAGTACGGCGCGGGGGAGACCGGCCCGGTCAGCCCCGGCGGGGTCCGCTGGATCGTGGACCCCATCGACGGCACGGTCAACTACCTCTACGGGATCCCGCACTACGCGGTGTCGCTCGCCGCCGAGGTCGACGGCGAGGTGGTCGCCGGGGTGGTGCGCAACATCAGCACCGGCGAGGAGTGGACGGCCACCGTCGGCGGGGGCGCGTGGCGCGACGGCGAGCGGCTGCGCTGCTCCACCGAGACCGACCTCGGCCAGGCGCTGGTCGCCACGGGGTTCGGCTACGACCCGGCGCGCCGGGCGCACCAGGCCCGGGTGATCGCCGAGCTGATCCCGCACATCCGGGACATCCGCCGCTTCGGCGCCGCCGCGTTGGACCTCTGCCTGGCGGCGGAGGGGCGGGTGGACGCCTACTACGAGAAGGGGCTCGCCGCCTGGGACCAGGCGGCCGGCGCCCTGGTGGCGACCGAGGCGGGACTGCTGGTCGCCGGGCTGGGCGGGCTGCCGGCCGGCCCGGACCTGGTGATCGCCGCGCCGGCGGCGCTGTTCAAGCCGCTGCACGACCGCCTCGCCGACCTGGACGCCTCGGGCGGTCCCTGACCGGCCGGCGCCGCGCCCCCGGCGGCACCGGGGGCGCGGCGGGAGGCGGTCAGTCGTCCTGGGGCATCGGGCAGGACTCCTCCGGCGCGACCGGCGAGCCGAGGTCGCCCAGGGACTGGTTGACCTCGGTGGTGGTGGCGAGCTGCTGGAAGCCGCCGCCGAGCACCACGTCGACGACGTCGTCGGTGCGCTTGGCGTCGTAGTCGTACTCGGCGTTGTTCAGGAAGTACGCCCGCAGCAGGTGCGCCGAGCCGACTCCCTTCGGGCCGTAGCGCAGGACCGCGATGTCGTCGATCTGCTTCTTCTCGTTGCCGACCTTCTTGACCTGGAACTTGCGGTTGCGGAAGTCGTCCGCGACGGTGGTGGCTCGACCCGGTTCGTCGGTCGCGTTGTAAACGTTGATCTTGACGTCCTTGGGTTCCCGCAGGGTCACGTCGGCCAGCGGCCAGCCCTCCGGGCAACCTCCGGCGAGGCCGGCGCTGCTCTGGGTGTCGCGGACCAGCGCGACGACCACGAAGACGAGGGCCAGCACCGCCAGCAGGCCGACGACAACGAGTGCTCGCACTCGCGCAAAGCTCATCAGGGTGCTCCCCGGACAGTGGTGGGTGGTGGCGGCCGCCGGTGGTCGGGCCGCCCCGCCGGCCGTCGAGTACGCCGCTGAGGTTAACGGTTGTCCGGCCGTCGCGTGGAAACAGCCGGACATGCCGGCGCGCCATCCTGGAACCGGGTAGTACTACCCCTATCTTCGTGTCGCCTGAGTCACATTGGGAACAACTTCGCGTGCGGGGGCGTACATCTCAGCCACGAGGGCGGTATACATGCCTCGCCCAGAGGGGGGGTATGGTTCCGCGCCTCGCCGGCCGTTCCTTGGGGATGCCTCCGTCCGTGCTGTCTTCGGGTCGGGTGACCGACACAAGTGGTGGCCGGCCAGCGGAACCGAAACAGCGTCGTCCGGCGTTACAACCGGAAGCGACAACATCGATATGGGAGAGTGAAACCGATGGCCACCGACTACGACGCCCCGCGTCGCGACGAGGTCGACCTCGGCGAGGACAGCCTGGAAGAGCTCAAGGCCCGACGCGTCGACTCACAGTCGGGCGCCGTGGACGTCGACGAGGCCGAGGTGGCCGAGAGCTTCGAGCTGCCCGGCGCCGACCTGGCGGACGAGGAACTCACGGTCAAGGTGCTGCCGATGCAGCAGGACGAGTTCCGCTGCGCCCGTTGTTTCCTGGTGCACCACCGCAGCCAGTTGGCGGTCGAGCGCAACGGCGAGCTCATCTGCCGCGAGTGCGTCTGACACCGTTCGTCCGCACCAGCGGCGGCTCCCTCGTCGGGGCCGCCGCTGCCCGAGTCGCCGTGCGGTACTCCGGGGGACCTGCTTGACTCGTTGACGGGAGACCGTCATGTCGACGTCGGTCCATTCGGGAGGTCGGGCCATGAGCGAGCGGAGCGAGTCCGGCGGCACGCGTGGCGCGGACACGACCCGGGCCGACGGTGTGGGCGACCACGCCGCGCGGGACGACCACGCCGACGCCGTGCCCGCGCGCGGCGCGGACGAGCTGGGTGCCACCGTCGCGGCGTTGACCGCCGACGACATCGAGCCGGCCCGCCGGCGGCAGCTGCTCGGTCGGCTCGTCGGGCAGGCCCGCGCGCGCGGGCTGGCCGACCTGTTCAAACCGAAGAGCGCGGTGCGCTGGATGGTCGACACGGTCGCCGAGATCGCCCCGCACGTGCCCGTGCGCGACCTGGCCACCCTGCGCCAGCACTTCGACGGCCTGGACGGCGAGGCGCTGGCCGAGCGGCTGGTGCGCAACGCCGCGCGGACGACGGCCGGGATCGGCGCCGCCGGCGGGGGAGTGGCGGCGGTCGAGTGGACGGTCGCCCCGGCCCTGCTCTCCGCGCCGGTGCTGCTGGCCGCCGAGACGGTCGCCGTGGTGGCCGTCGAGCTGAAGCTGATCGGCGAACTGCACGAGGTCTACGGGGTCCCGGTGCCGAGCGGCGGCACCCAGCGGGCGGTCGCGCTGGTGCAGTCCTGGGCCGGCCAGCGGGGGATCAACCCGATGATGCCGGGCGTCGGGGTGGGCGCCGTGCTGGGCACCGCCGCGCGCAAGGAACTGCGGGACACCCTGCTCAAGCGCTTCGGCCGCAACCTGACCACCCTCGGCCCCTTCCTCACCGGGGCGGCGGTCGCCAGCTACCTCAACCGCCGGGCCACCCGGACGATGGCGGACCAGCTCCGCAGCGACCTGCGCCGCCGCACCACGGCCCTGCCGGGCACCCCGCCGGCCCTCCCCGGCGACCGCTGAGCCCCCGGCCCACGGGACGGCGGCCGAGCACGGCAGGGGGGCGGCGCGGAGGGCGCGGGACGACTCAGGGGCGGGCGGCGTCGCGGGCGGCGAGGAGCGCCTCGGCCAGCTCGACCGGGCGGCGGGTGCTGACCACCCAGAACGGGGTGGGGTCGGCGGGGTCGTCGAGGACCACCTGCACGGCGCCGGGGATCCACGGCCGCTGCACCACGAACGCCAGCGGGTCGGCGCCGACCCCGAGCACCTCACGCCGGCCGGCGGCGTCCAGCGGGACGACGTCCGCGACGAACCGGACCGGCAGCCGGGCGTCGTCCACCCGCAGCTCGCCGTCGCGTACCGCGATCCGGATCCGGCCGAGCCAGGCCAGGCCGGCGACGGTCGCCGGCAGCAGCAGCACGAACGGCAGCCAGGCGCGGACGCCGGGCGCGCCCATCCAGACCTCCACGGCGAGCAACGCGGCCGCGGCCAGCCCGCCGAGCCACAGCCACCACGGCAGACCGAGCCGCTCGGCGTGCTGCGGGGGCGCCGCGGCGGGCGGCGCCGGGGACGGCGAGGACGGTGACAGGCTCACTCCTCCGAGGGTACGGCGCACGACGCCCGGCGGAACCGGCAGGATGGCAGGGTCACCCCAGCAGGACGGACGGAAGAGGGGAACCGTGACCGACGTCGTACCCGTGCCCGTACGGCAGCTCAATCCCGAGCTGCCGCTGCCGGCGTACGCACATCCCGGCGATGCCGGGGCAGACCTGGTGGCGGCGGCGGACGTCGAGCTGCCACCCGGCGGCCGGGCCCTGGTCCCGACCGGCGTGGCGATCGCGTTGCCCGAGGGGTACGTGGGCCTCGTCCACCCCCGTTCGGGGCTCGCGGCCAGACTCGGCGTGACGGTGCTCAACGCGCCCGGTACGGTCGACGCCGGCTACCGGGGTGAGATCCTGGTCAACCTGATCAATCATGATCGGGACACACCGGCGAAGATCTCCCGTGGTGACCGGATCGCGCAGCTCGTCGTGCAGCGGGTGGCGCGGGCGGACTTCCAGCCGGTGGCCGAGCTGGCCGTGTCCCGGCGCGGGACCGGCGGGCACGGCTCCACGGGCGGCCACGCCGGCCTGGTGCCGTCCCCCGCGACCGTCGGGGCGGGTGGCGGGCAGGACGCGGCCCCGGACGGCCGGCGGGCGCCGGACGTGCCGGACGCGCGACGGGAAGAGCGGGACCGGGCAGGCGGCCGGACGGAAGAGGTGGCAGGGTGAGTGCGAACAGCGGAGGGTTGGCGCAGTGATCTTCTCCCGGAAGCGGGACAGTGCCGGACGGCACGCCCGTGACGAGCGGACGACCGAGGTCCTCGACTCTCACGAGGAGTCGGCCCCGGCCCGCGGCCCGTACGACATCTCGGAGGCGCCCGAGGGGGTGCAGCGGCTCGACCTGGGCAGCCTGCACATCCCGGCGGTGCGCGACGTCGAGGTGCGGGTGCAGGCCGACCCGGAGGGCGTGATCCAGCAGGTCGTGCTCGTGCACGGCCCCAACGCGCTCCAGCTCGGCGTCTTCGCCGCGCCGCGCTCCGAGGGCATCTGGGACGAGGTGCGCGAGGAGATCCGCCAGTCGCTGTTCAACGACGGCGCGGCGGCCCAGGAGGTCCAGGGCGAGTACGGCACCGAGCTGCACGCCCGGGTGCGCACCCCGGACGGGCTGACCGACCTGCGGTTCGTCGGCATCGACGGGCCGCGCTGGATGGTCCGCGGCGTCTACCAGGGCGAGGTGGCCACCAACCCGGCCGCCGCCGGCCCGCTCGCCGAGTGCCTCGACGGCCTGGTGGTCGACCGGGGCCAGGAGGCCAAGCCGGTGCGCGAGCCGCTGCCGCTGCGGCTGCCCCGCGAGGTGGCCGACCAGGCGGTCGAGGGAGCGCCGGCCGAGGGCAACCCCGCGCCCGCGCCCCGCGAGGCCTGACCGTCCGTCACGACGCGCCGGGACCGGCCCCGTCGGCGTACGCTGGCGGGACGGTTCCGGCGCCGCCGGGGCCCGGGTGCCGGCGTCGGGCCGGCCAGCGTGGAGAGGGTGACGCGGAGGTCATGTCGACCGACGAGGGCCGGGGTTCGCTGCGCCGCATGCTGCGACGGCTCACCGCGAGCGAGGCGGAGATCGAGGCGCAGGAACTGCGCCGGGAGAGCGCCGAGCACGGTGGTGTCCCGGCCGGGCAGTGCACGCGGGGCCAGGTGGTCTCGGTGGCCGGTCGGCTGCGCACGGTCGTCTACACCCCGCGGACCAACCTGCCCACCCTGGAGGCGGACCTCTACGACGGCAGCGACGTGGTCACCCTGGTCTGGCTGGGCCGGCGGCACATCGCCGGGATCGAGCCCGGCCGGCACCTGACCGCGCGCGGGCGGGTGGCCGTGCGCGACGACCGCAAGGTGATCTACAACCCGTACTACGAGCTGGAACCGCCGAAGTGACCCGGTGGCCGCGGCGGACGGAAGGCGTGCGATGACGACGGGACAGCACCGGGCGGCACAGCCGGAGAGCGACCCGCAGGACGAGGAAGCGCTGCCGACCCTCGCCGAGCAGATGGCCGACCAGCTCGGCGGCTGGCGGGGCCTGGTCGAGTCCAGCATCCCCGTGGTCGTCTTCGTGCTGGCCAACATCATCGGCGAGCTGCGGCCCGCCGTGATCGCCTCGGTGGCGGTGGCGCTCGTGATCGCCGGGCTCCGGCTGGCGCAGCGCCGACCGGTCCGGCACGCGGTCAACGGGCTCTTCGGCATCGCCGTCGGCGCCGCGATCGCCTGGCGCACCGGCGACGAACGCGACTTCTACCTCCCCGGCATCCTCTACGGCATCGGCTACGGGCTGGCCCTGCTGGTCTCGGCGGCCGTCCGGCAGCCGCTGGTGGGGTGGATCTGGTCGGTGCTGGTGGCCAAGGGCCGCGCCGAGTGGCGCGACGACCCGCGCCTGGTGCGGACCTTCACCGGGCTCACCGTGCTCTGGGGCGTGGTGTGGCTGGCCAAGGTGGGCGTGCAGGCCGGGCTCTACCTCGCCCACCAGGACACGGCGCTCGGCGTGGCGCGGCTGGTGCTGGGTTACCCGCCGTACGTGCTGCTGCTGCTGATCACGGTCTGGACGGTGCGGCGGGTGACCCGGGAAACGGAGCCCGAGGCGCTGCCCGGCGGCTGAGCCGCCGGCCTCAGCGCCGCTCGCGGGTGCGTTCGACGCTGTCAGCCCCGAGCACCACCGCGCGGACCGCGTCCTCGACCTCCGCGGTGCACACGAAGATCAGCTCGTCGCCCGCCTCGAGCGAGTCGTCCGGGGTGGGCACCAGCACCCGCTTGCCGCGCAGGATCGCCACCAGCGCGGAGTCGCGGGGCAGCGGGACCGCGCGCAGCGGCTCCCCGACGTACGGGGCGGTCGGCGGCAGGGTGATCTCCACCAGGTTCGCCTCGCCCTGCCGGAAGGTCATCAGCCGGACCAGGTCGCCGACGGTGACCGCCTCCTCGACCAGCGCGGCCATCACCCGCGGCTTGCTCACCGCGACGTCGACACCCCACTGCTCGGTGAAGAGCCACTCGTTCTCGGCCCGGTTCACCCGGGCCACCACCCGGGGCACCGCGAACTCGGTCTTGGCCAGCAGCGAGACCACCAGGTTGACCTTGTCGTCACCGGTGGCCGCGACCACCACGTCGCAACCGGCGATGTTGGCCTCCTCCAGGCTGGCCAGCTCGCACGCGTCGGCGAGCACCCAGTCGGCCGCCGGCACCCGGTCGGGGCGCAGCATCCGGGGCTGGCGCTCGATGAGCATCACCTGGTGGCCGTTGTCGATCAGTTCCTGGGCGATCGAGCGGCCCACGTTGCCCGCGCCGGCGATGGCGATACGCATGCTCACAGCCCTCCTTCCGGCGGCGTCCCCGCCACCGACGTGACCGTCGCCGCAATGTCGTCGGTGACCAGCATGAAGAGCTGGTCGCCCTCCTGCACGACGCTGGACGGGGTCGGCAGGGTGCCGATGCCGAAGCGGATCAGGTACGCCACCCGGGCCCCGGTCGCCTCCTCCAGGACGCGCACCGGCCGGCCGACCCAGTCCTTGTGCACCGGCACCTCGACGATCGACACCGTGCTCGTCGGGTCCCGGAAGATCTCCACGTTCCCCTCCGGCACCAGGTGCCGCAGCATCCGGTCGGCGGTCCACCGGACGGTGGCCACGGTGGGGATGCCGAGCCGCTCGTAGACCTGCGCGCGGCGCTGGTCGTAGATGCGCGCCGCCACCCGGGACACGCCGAACGTCTCCCGGGCGAGCCGGGCCGAGATGATGTTCGAGTTGTCGCCGCTGGAGACGGCCGCGAAGGCGTCCGCCCGCTCGATGCCGGCCTGCCGGAGCACCTCGCCGTCGAAGCCGGCGCCGGTGACGGTGATCCCGGCGAAGTCGGGGCCGAGCCGGCGGAAGGCGTCGGCGTCCTGGTCGATGACGGCGACCGAGTGCCCCCGGGACTCCAGGCTGTAGGCGAGGGTCGAGCCGACGCGGCCACAACCCATGATCACGACATGCACCGCGTCCCTCCTCAAGGTGCGCAACGCCCGGCCGGTGAGCGTGCCGTCTGCGAGCCTGCCACGTTCCGGGCGTGGACGCGGACCGACGGTACTCCGCCGGTCCGGCCCGCCGCGATCGACCACCCCGTGACGCCCGCCCGGGTGGTCGTACGCTTGGCGGTTGTGGCCAGACCCACCTCGCTGCTGAAGCGGCTGCTCCTCGGTCGACCGTTCCGGTCCGACCGGCTCAAGCACACCCTTCTGCCCAAGCGCATCGCGCTGCCCGTATTCGCGTCCGACGCGCTCTCCAGCGTCGCGTACGCGCCCGACGAGATCCTGCTGACCCTCTCCATCGCCGGCGCCTCGGCGTTCCTCTTCTCGCCGTGGATCGCCCTGGCCGTCGTGGTGGTGATGCTCACCGTCGTGGCCAGCTACCGGCAGAACGTGCACGCCTACCCCTCGGGCGGCGGCGACTACGAGGTGGCCACGGTGAACCTCGGTCCGCGGGCGGGGGTCGCGGTGGCGAGCGCGCTGCTGGTCGACTACGTGCTGACGGTCGCGGTCTCGGTCTCCTCCGGGGTGGCCAACCTGGGCTCGGTGGTGCCGTTCGTGGCCACCCACAAGGTGCTGATCGCGGTCACCGCGGTGGTGCTGCTCACCGCGGTGAACCTGCGCGGCCTGCGGGAGTCCGGCACCGCCTTCGCCATCCCCACGTACGGCTTCATCATCGTGATGGTCGGGATGCTGCTCACCGGCCTGGTGCGGGTCTTCGTGCTCGGCCACGACCTGCGCGCGCCCAGCGCCGGCCTGGAGATCCAGGCCGAGCACAGCGTCACCGGCTTCGCCCTGGTCTTCCTGCTGCTGCGGACCTTCTCCTCGGGCTGCGCGGCGCTGACGGGCGTGGAGGCGATCTCCAACGGGGTGCCGGCGTTCAAGGCCCCGAAGAGCCGCAACGCGGCCACCACGCTGCTGCTGCTCGGCACCATCTCGGTGGCCATGCTGGTCGGCATCATCTGGCTGTCCCGCCTCACCGGCCTGCAGTTCGTCGAGGACCCGAGGTTGCAGATCATCTCCGGCCCCGAGGGGTACGTGCAGAAGACCGTCACCACCCAGCTCGGGGAGACGGTCTTCGGCTCCGGCTCGGTGCTGCTCTACGTGCTCGCCGGGGTCACCGCGCTGATCCTCTTCCTGGCCGCGAACACCGCGTTCAACGGCTTCCCGGTGCTCGGCTCGATCCTCGCCCAGGACCGCTACCTGCCCCGGCAGCTGCACACCCGCGGCGACCGGCTGGCCTTCTCCAACGGCATCGTCTTCCTGGCCGTCGCCGCGATCGTGCTGATCGTCGGCTTCCAGGCCGAGGTGACCCGGCTCATCCAGCTCTACATCGTGGGCGTCTTCGTCTCGTTCACGCTCTCCCAGGCCGGCATGATCCGGCACTGGAACCGGCACCTGCGCACGGCGCGGGACCCGCAGGCACGTCGGCGGATGCTCCGGTCCCGGGCGATCAACACCTTCGGCATGGCGATGACCGGCACGGTGCTGGTCATCGTGCTCGTCACCAAGTTCCTGCTCGGTGCGTGGATCGCCATCGCCGCGATGGCGATGATCTACGCGCTGATGCTCGCCATCCGGCGGCACTACGACCGGGTCGCCGCGGAGCTGACCCCGCCGGACGAGGGCCGCGCCGTGCTGCCCGCCCGCAACCACGCCGTCGTGCTGGTCAGCAAGCTGCACAAGCCGACGCTGCGGGCCATCGCGTACGCCCGGGCCACCCGGCCGGACACGCTGACCGCGGTGACCGTGAACGTCGACGAGAAGGACACCCGGGAGTTGCAGGCGGAGTGGGAGCGGCGGGACCTGCCCGTCCCGCTGACCGTCGTCGACTCGCCGTACCGGGAGATCACCCGGCCCATCCTGGGCTTCGTGGCCGGCGTGCGCCGGGAGTCGCCGCGCGACGTGGTCACGGTCTTCATCCCGGAGTACGTGGTGGGGCGCTGGTGGGAGAACCTGCTGCACAACCAGAGCGCGCTGCGCCTGAAGGGCCGGCTGCTCTTCGAACCGGGGGTGATGGTGACCAGCGTGCCGTGGCAGCTCGCCTCGACGGCCGGCAAGGACCTGGACCGGCTGGACGCCACCCTGACCCGGGGACCGGCACGCGGCCCCCGGGTCGCGCCGCGCGGCACCCTGCCGCCGAGCGTCCCGCCCGTCGTGTCCGCGCCGCCCGGCGAGAGCGGCCCGAGTGGTGGAGGTGAGCGGTGACCGCGCACGGGGACGGCCGGGGGCTGGAGGAGGCCGAGCGGGTCGAGCTGACCGTCGGGGCGGTCGCGCCGGGCGGGCACTGCGTCGCGCGGGTGGACGGCCAGGTGGTCTTCGTCCGGCACGCGCTGCCCGGCGAGCGGGTGGTCGCCGAGGTGACCGAGGTGCACCGCGGCTTCGTCCGGGCCGACGCGGTGACCGTGCTCGAGGCCGCGCCGGAGCGGGTCGAGCAGCCCTGCCCGTACGCGAAGCCGGGCCGGTGCGGCGGGTGCGACCTCCAGCACGTGGCCCCGGCCGCCCAGCTCGACTGGAAAACGGCCGTGGTGCGCGAGCAGCTCACCCGCCTCGGTGGGCTCACCGACGCCGAGCTGGACGCCCTCGGCGTCCGGGTGGCGGCGCTGCCCGGCGGGTCGCTCGGCTGGCGCTCCCGGGTCCGCTACGCCGTCGACGGGGCGGGCCGGGCCGGGCTGCTCAAGCACCGCTCGCACGAGGTGGTCCCGATCGACCGCTGCCTGATCGCCCACCCGGCGATCCGGGAGCTGCCCGTGCTGGCCCCGACCGGGGCGCGCTGGCCGGACGCGGACGCGGTCGAGACGGTCGCCTCCACCGGCGGGGACGCGGCCGTGACCGCCGTCGCCGACGGGGTGCCCCGCCCGGTGAGCGGCCCGGACCGGGTCCGCGAGGTGGCTGCCGGCCGGGAGTGGACGCTGCCGGCGTCGTCGTTCTGGCAGGTCCACCCGGCCGCCGCCGACACCCTGGTCGACGCCGTGCTGGAGCTGGTCGACCCGCGCCCGGGGGAGCGGGCCTGGGACCTCTACGGCGGGGCGGGGCTCTTCGCCGCCGCGCTGGCCGGCCGGGTCGGCGACGCGGGCCGCGTCACCCTGGTCGAGTCGGCGGCGCAGGGCGTCGCCGCCGCCCGGGAGAACCTGCGCGACCTGCCCCGGGTGGAGGTCGTGCCGGCCCGGGTGGAGACCGCCCTGGCCCGCCGCCGGATCACCGGCCCGGTCGACGTGGTGGTGCTCGACCCGCCGCGCTCCGGCGCGGGCGGCCCGGTGGTGCGGGACCTGGTGGCCGCCGGTCCCCGCGCGATCGCGTACGTGGCCTGCGACCCGGCCGCCTTCGCCCGCGACGTGCGCACCTTCGCCGGGCTGGGCTGGCGGCTGGCCGCGCTGCGCGGCTTCGACCTGTTCCCGATGACCCAGCACGTCGAGCTGGTCGGTCTGCTCCTGCCGCCCGAGCGAGCCGCCCGCTAGCCTGACGCGATGAAGATCGTCGGGTTGATGTCGGGGACCTCCTACGACGGGGTGGACGTGGCCGCCGCCGAGTTCACCCTCGACGGGGACACGCTGCGGCTGCGCCCGCTGGGCCACCGGAGCCTCGACTACGACGACGAACTGCGCGCCGCGATCGGCGCGCTGCTGCCGCCCGGGAGCACCACCATCGAGGCGGTCTGCCGGCTGGACAACCGCCTCGGCGAGGTCTTCGCCGAGGCGGCGGCCCTCGGCGTCGAGCTGGCCGGCGGCGCGGTCGACGCGGTGGTCTCGCCCGGGCAGACGGTCTTCCACTGGGTCGACGGCGGGCGCGCCCGGGGCACCCTGCAACTGGGCGCCGTGGCCCGGGTGGCCGCCCGGGTCGGCGTACCCGTGCTGAACGACCTGCGCTCGGCGGACGTCGCCGCCGGCGGGCAGGGCGCGCCCCTGGTCCCGGCCTTCGACGCGCTGCTGCTCGACCCGGCGGACGGCGCGGCCCCGCGCGCCGCGCTCAACCTGGGCGGCATCGCCAACCTCACGGTCCTCGCGCCGGGCGCGCCGGTGCTCGGGTACGACGTCGGGCCCGCCAACGCGCTGCTCGACGCGGCGGCCCGGCGCCTCCTGGGCCGGCCCTGCGACCTCGACGGCGCCCGCGCGGCCGCCGGTCGGGTGCACCCCGGCCTGCTCGACGCGCTGCTCGCCGAGCCGTACTACGCGGCGCCGGCGCCCAAGTCGACCGGCAAGGAGCTGTTCCACTCCGGCTACCTGGACGCGCGGCTGGCCGCCCTCGGCGAGGCGGTGCCCGCCGACGACGTGCTCGCCACCCTGACCGAGCTGACCGCCCGGGTGGTGGCCGCCGAGTGCGACCGGCACGGCGTGGTGGAGGTGGTCGCGGCCGGCGGCGGGGTGCGCAACCCCACGCTGACCGCCCGGCTGGCCGCCCTCGGGGCGGGGCGGTGGCGGCTGCGCACCACCGACGAGCTGGGGGTGCCCGCGCAGGCCAAGGAGGCGTACGCGTTCGCGCTGCTGGGCTGGCTCTCCTGGCACGGGCTGCCCGGCGCGCTGCCCTCGGTGACCGGCGCCGCCCGGGCCGCGGTGCTGGGCTCCTGGACCCCGTCCGGGCCGGCGTACCGGGGCGCCGCGGGGGTCGTGGCGCCTCGGCGGCTGCGGATCACGGCCTGACCGCCCGGCGCCGCCCGTCCGCCGGCCGGGGATCCGGGGGCTGACCAGGCGCTCAGTGCCCCCGGCCGGTGGGCGGGCGTCCGGGCCGGCCTGCGGAGTACCAGGCGGCCGATAGACTCTTGCGTCATGAGCGTTGAAGAGGGCACGGTCCACCACACCGGGCTGCTGGCCACCGTCCGGGGTCCGCAGGACGTCAAGCGGATGTCCGCCGAGGAGTTGGACGTCCTCGCCGCCGAGATCCGTGACTTCCTGGTCGCCAAGGTCTCGCGCACCGGCGGGCACGTCGGCCCCAACCTGGGCGTGGTCGAGCTGACCCTGGCCATGCACCGCGTCTTCGACTCCCCGCGTGACCGGCTCCTGTTCGACACCGGCCACCAGGCGTACGTGCACAAGATCCTCACCGGGCGGCAGACCGGCTTCGACAAGCTGCGCCAGCGCGGCGGCCTCTCGGGCTACCCGAGCCAGGCCGAGAGCGAGCACGACCTGATCGAGAACTCGCACGCCTCCACCGCCCTGTCCTACGCCGACGGCCTGGCCAAGGCGTACGCGCTGCGGGGCGAGCAGCGCAGCGTGGTCGCCGTGGTGGGCGACGGCGCGCTCACCGGCGGCATGTGCTGGGAGGCGCTGAACAACATCGCCACCGCCGGCAACCCGCTGGTGATCGTGGTCAACGACAACGGCCGCTCCTACGCGCCGACCATCGGCGGCCTCGCCGACCACCTCTCCTCGCTGCGGCTCAACCCCGGCTACGAGAAGGTGCTCGACACCGTCAAGGAGGCGCTCGGCTCGACGCCGCTGGTCGGCAGGCCGATGTACGAGGTGCTGCACGCGGTCAAGCGGGGCATCAAGGACGCGGTCGCCCCGCAGGCGATGTTCGAGGACCTCGGCATCAAGTACGTCGGCCCGGTCGACGGGCACGACGTGGCCGCGGTCGAGTCGGCGCTGCGCGCGGCGAAGAACTTCGGCGGCCCGGTGATCGTGCACGCCGTCACCCGCAAGGGCTACGGCTACCGCCCGGCCGAGGAGGACGAGGCCGACTGCTTCCACGGCCCCGGTGCCTTCGACGTCGAGACCGGCAAGCTGGTCGCCGCCCCGTCGGTGAAGTGGACCGGCGTCTTCGCCGACGAGCTGGTCGCCATCGCCGACGAGCGGCCCGACGTGGTGGGCATCACCGCCGCGATGGCCGAGCCGACCGGCATCGCCAAGCTGGCCCGCAAGCACCCGAACCGGGTCTACGACGTGGGCATCGCCGAGCAGCACGCGGCCACCTCGGCCGCCGGCCTGGCCCTCGGCGGGCTGCACCCCGTGGTGGCGGTCTACGCGACCTTCCTCAACCGCGCCTTCGACCAGGTCCTGCTGGACGTGGCGATGCACCGGCTGCCGGTGACCTTCGTGCTGGACCGGGCCGGCATCACCGGCCCCGACGGGCCCAGCCACTACGGCATCTGGGACATGTCCGTCTTCGGGGTCGTGCCGGGCCTGCGGATCGCCGCGCCCCGCGACGCCGCCACCCTGCGCGAGGAGCTGCGCGAGGCGGTGGGCGTGGACGACGGCCCCACCATCGTCCGCTTCCCGACCGGCACCGTCGCCGCCGACCTGCCGGCCGTGCGCCGGGTCGGCACCGTCGACGTGCTGGCCGAGTCGGCGCGCAAGGACGTGCTGCTGGTCGCGGTCGGCTCCTTCGGCCACCTGGGCATGGAGGTGGCCACCCGGGTCGCCGGGCAGGGCTTCGGCGTGACCGTGGTCGACCCGCGCTGGGTCCGCCCCGTCCCGGCCGAGCTGGTCGAGCTGGCCGCCGGGCACCGGCTCGTGGTCACCGTCGAGGACGGCGTCCGGGTCGGCGGCGTCGGCGACGCCCTCGCCCAGGCGATGCGCGACGCCGACGTCCGGGTGCCGCTGCGCGACCTCGGCGTACCGGCCGAGTGGCACCCGCACGGCACCCGCGCGCAGATCCTCGCCGACCTCGGCCTGACCGCGCAGGACGTGGCCCGCGACGTCACGGGCTGGATCTCCCGGCTGGACGTCGAGCCGGTCGAGCCGGTCATCGCCGCCGACGACGCGACCGCGCAGAACTGACACCGACGACGGCGGGTGCCCCGGGCGACCGGGACACCCGCCGTCGTCGTCTGCCGCGCCGGCTCAGCGGCCGCCGAGGGAGCGGTAGTGCGTCTTCTCCGCCTCGGCGAGGCTGAACGTCTCCGAGCGGGTCGGCATCGGCACCACGACCAGCCCCGGCCGGTCCACCAGCCGGGGCGTGTCCGGCGGCGTCGACAGCGAGCTGTCGGCGGTCGGCCGCCAGCTGAGCACGGCCAGCGGCTGTCCCGGCACCGGCAGCGCGTACGTCTGCAACGGGTGGGACCGGTCGGCGGGCGAGACGACCGGCGTGCCGCCGTCGGAGGGGCGGTACACGACGGCGGTCATCGTGCCGTCGGCCGTCTCCCAGGTCAGCTGCTCCAGCTCCGCCGGCTCGCCGCCGCCGAGGGCGACCTCGCCCAGGGTGCGTACGGTCAGCTTGGTCATCGGCCACGACGACGGCACCGAGCGCGGCGCGTCCCGGTCGCCGATGCGCCGGGGGACGCTGCCGAACGGGCCCTCCTCGCCGGCGAGCACGCAGGTGTCCAGGCCGGTGAGGGCGCGCTTGCCGGAGCCGCTCTCGTCGCGCACGAGGGGGTAGCGCGGGTCGGTGGTGCCGGTGCCGAGGTCCAGCAGCCGGTCGGCGGCCCGGCCCCGGGGCAGCGCCTCGGTGGCCCGGAGCGTGGCGGTCACCGGCACCGCCCGGCAGGCCGGCACGGCCACCGGCTCGGTGAGGCCGTCGGTGTGCCGCAGGGCGCGGCCGTCCGGCCCGAGCAGCCGCTGAACCCGGCCCGACGTGAGGTAGCGCCGCCCGTCGGAGGTGTGCACGGGCAGCACGTCGGAGTAGACGAGGTAGCCGGGGTCGGTGTACTCGGCGGCGCGGGTGACCGCGTACCGGCCGCCCTCGGCGGTGACCTGGAGCAGCCAGGAGGCGCTCTCGCCGGGCACGTCCGCGGCGACCAGGGCCAGCGGCGCGCCGTCGACCTCGCCGGACCAGAGGATCCCCGACGTCGGCAGGTGCACCCGGTCGTCGGCCGGCGACCGCCAGTCGCGTACCGCCCCGGTCACGGCCGACCGGACGGCGGCGTCGCCCGCCAGGGCGCCGCGCGGCGGCCAGACGGTGAGGTCGCCGTCCAGGCTGTCGTAGCCGACCCGCAGGTCGCCCGGCTGCCGGTCCGCCACCGGCCCGCAGGCGGTCGCGGTGAGCAGCAGGGTCAGCAGTGCGGTGGCCGTGATGCCGCGCCGGCGGACTGGAGCCACCTGTACGCCCCCTCGATCGCCTCAGCCGTTCAACGGAAAGCGCCATAGTACGAGATGTCGGATCACCGGGACGCGCCACCTCGCCCACGGTCCGTGTGCAGGTCGCGGGCCGTGACCGACGTCGACCACAGAGGACACTGCCGTGGTTTCAGGGTGAATGTCCCGCTCGGGTAGACTCCGCCGACTGTGACGTCTGCCGAGACCCGCGCCGAATCCTGGTCGGAATCCGACGCCGCCACGGCCCCCGCGTCCGAACCCGTGGCGCCGCCCGTGGGCGGCGGCGCCGGCGACCGTACGCCGGGCGGAACCACCCGCGCCGACGGAGCGGACGCCCCCGGCGGAGCCGACGCCCCCGGCGTGGCAGTGGCCACCGGAGCGACCGACGCCGCCGGGCCCTCCGACGCCGCCACCCCCTCCGGCGAGGCCGGCGCGGCCCGGCCGCGGCGGTGGGCCCGGCGGCGGCAGGACCTCACGGTCCTCGGCCTGTTCCTGCTCGCCGCGGTGTGGGTGACCAGCCAGATCTGGGTGGACCCGGCCGGCCGGGTGGCCTCGCTCTACAGCAGCGACCCGGCCCAGGTGCAGTTCTTCCTCGCCCACTCGGTACGCGTGGTGCTGCACGGCGAGTTCCCGTTCTTCACCGAGCAGTTCAACTACCCCGACGGGGTCAACCTGATGGCCAACACGGCCATCCTCGCGCTGGGCATCCCGATGGTGCCGGTGACGCTGCTCTTCGGGCCGGCCGTGACCTTCGTGGTGCTGGTCACGCTCGCGCTCGCCGGCACCGCCTCGGCCTGGTACTTCGTGCTCTCCCGGCATGTCGTGCGCAGCCCGCTGGCGGCGGCGATCGGCGGCTGGTTCTGCGGGTTCTCGCCGGCGATGCTGTCGCACGCCAACTGGCACCCCAACATCATCTCCCAGTTCCTGCTGCCGTTCATCGTCTGGCGGGTGCTGGTCATCACCCGGTCCCGCCGGCCGTGGCGCGACGGCGTGCTGCTCGCCCTGATGGTGACCGCCCAGGCGTTCATCAACGAGGAGATCCTGCTCTTCACGGCGCTCGCCTGCGGGGTGTTCCTGCTCGCCGTGCTCGCCCAGCGGCCCGCGCTCTGGTCGGCGGCCTGGCGTCCGCTGGCCAAGGCGCTCGCGATCTGCACCGTGCTCGCCGGGGCGCTGCTGGCGTACCCGCTCTACATCCAGTTCGCCGGGCCGATGGCGTACCACGGCCTGAGCGACGCGGTCCGCGACTACGGCAACGACATCGCGGCCTTCTTCGCGCCCGGCTCGCCCACGATCGGCGGCGACGAGCGCGCGAACGTCAACCTCGCGCCGAACTACTCGGAGGAGAACGCCTTCTTCGGCTGGAGCCTCTCCCTGATCGCCGTCGGCATCGTGGCGTGGCTGCGGCGGGAGCTGCTCGTCCGGGCGCTCGCCGCGACCGGGGTGTTCTTCGCCGTGCTCTCCCTCGGTGAGCGGGTGTCCTGGTGGGACCGCGAGCTGTTCACCGGGCCCTGGGAGTGGCTGGTCCGGTTGCCGCTGCTCGACGCGGTGGTGCCCACCCGGTTCGGCCTGATCACCAGCGTGGTGGTCGGCATCCTGCTGGCGCTCGCCGTCGAGCGCTCCCGGACGCTGCCGGTCGAGCGGCGCACGCTGCGTACGCTCACCGTGGCCGGGCTCGTCCTCGCGCTGCTGCCGATCGCGCCGATGCCGTTGAAGGTGACCTCCCGTCCGCCGGTGCCGGACTTCATCACCGCCGACCGGTGGCGCGGCTACGTCGGTGCGGACCAGACCCTGGTGCCGATCCCGGTGCCGAACATGGGGCACACCCACGGGATGCGCTGGGCCGCCTCCACCAACCTCGACTTCAAGATCCCCGGCGGCTACTTCCTGGCGCCGCGCAACGGCAACACCGGCGACCCCGGCCGCTTCGGCGGCCGGCCCAGCGGGGTCGGGCGGCTGCTGGAGGAGGTCGCCTCGACCGGCCGCATCCCGAAGCTGGACGACCGGCAGCGCCGCCGCGCGCTCGACGAGCTGCGGCACTGGCGGGCGGCCATCCTGGTGCTCCCCGTCGCCCAGCACCACTCCGAGCAGCTGCGGCGCACCGTCGAGCAGTTGGTCGGTCCCGGCCGCCGGGAGCTGGACGTCTGGGTCTGGGACGTCCGGGCGCTGACCGACCAGCGGACCTGATGACCGCCCCGGCGGCGACCGGCACCGTCGAGGCGGCACCCGCCCGGCGGTCCCGCCGGCTGCCGGTACGCGCGCCGGACGCGCTGGTCGTCACCGGCTACCTCGCCCTGGCGGTGCTGCTGACCCTCGGCCAGTGGGGTCGCCCGGGGCGGCTGTTCCACCAGGCGGGGGACCAGATCCTCTTCGAGTGGATGCTGGCCCGCGCGGCCCGGGCGGTGGCGGGCCTGGAGAACCCGCTCCACAGCGCGGAGCTGAACGCCCCGGACGGGGTGAACCTGATGGCCAACACCTCGGTGCTCGGCCTGGGCGTGCCGCTGACGCCGGTCACCCTGCTCTTCGGCTCGCAGGTCGCGTTCCTGGTGGCCGTGGTCTGCTGCCTCGCCGGCACCGCGACCGCCTGGTACGCGCTGCTGCGCCGCCGGCTGGTCGACTCCCGGGTGGCGGCGGCCGTCGGCGGGCTCTTCTGCGGCTTCGCCCCCGGCATGGTCGCGCAGGCCGGGGCGCACCTGCACATGGCGGCGCAGTTCCTGGTGCCGGTGATCCTGGCGCTGGTGTTCCATCCGGACCCGCGCCGGGTGCGGCGGCACGGGACGCTGCTCGGGCTGCTGGTGGCATACCAGGTCTTCCTCGGCGAGGAGGTGCTGGTCTTCCTGGTCCTCGCCGCCGGCACGTTCGCGCTGGCGTACGCGGCGGCCGACCGGGAGACGGCGCGCCGGCTGGCGCCCGCGCTGCTCGGCCGGCTCGCGATCGGGGTGGCGGTCTCGCTGCCGTTGCTGGCGTACCCGCTGTGGTTCCAGTTCTTCGGCCCGGGCCACTACCGGGGGATGCCCTTCCACGCGTACGGCTACCAGCTCGACGCCGCGTCGTTCACCGCCTCGGCGCGGCAGACGGTGCTCGGCGACGACCACCTGCCCGGCCTGCTCGCGCCCAACCCCACCGAGGAGAACTCCTTCTTCGGCCCGGGGCTGCTGGTGCTCGCCGTGGTGATCGTGATCTGGCTGTGGCGCCGGCCGCTGGTCCGCGCGCTGGCCGCCTGCGGGCTGTTCTTCGCGCTGCTCTCGCTGGGCGAGCAGGTCCGCCTGGACGGCACGCCCACCGGCATCCCCGGGCCGTACCGGCTGGTCGCCGAGCTGCCGCTGCTCGACCACGCGGTGCCGGCGCGCTTTCCGCTGGTCTGCGTCCCGGTGCTGGGCATCCTGCTCGCCCTCTCCCTGGACCGGCTCCGCCCCGAGGCCGCGGCCGGGCCGCGGGCGGGCGGCGTGCCGGTGCGGCTGCTCTGGGGCGGGGCGGTGGCCGCCGCGCTGCTGCCGCTGATCCCCACCCCGATCCGGACCGTGCCGGCCTGGCCCGTGCCGGCGTTCGTGGCCGAGGGCGGCTGGCGGGCCCACGTCCCGCCGGGTCGGACCCTGGTCCCGGTGCCGCCGGTGACCGGCGCCGGGGTCAGCCCGGCGATGCTCTGGTCGGCCCGCACCGGGCTGGCCTTCCCGGCCCCGGGCGGCTACTTCATCGGCCCCCGGGCCGCCGACGACCCGGCCGCCCGGTGGGGAGCCCCGGACCGCCCCACGGCCGAGCTGCTGCGCCGGGTGGCCGAGACCGGCGAGGTGCCGGTGGTCACCGACGAGCACCGCCGCCAGGCGGTCGAGGACCTGCGCCACTGGCGCGCCGCCGTGGTGGTCCAGGGCGGACTGCACCACGGCGACCCGGTGCGCCGGACGGTCGACGCGCTGCTCGGCCCCGGCCGGGAGGTGGCCGGCGCCCACGTCTGGGACGTCCGCCCGCTGGTCGGCTGACGTCCCGGGCTTCGCGCGCCGGTCGGGCGACGGCCCGGCCTCGGCCTCCCGCCGGTCGACGGCCCAGGCCCGCCGCCGTCGGTCGACGGCCCAGCCCCGTCGCCATCGGGCGGCGGCTCAGCCGACGAGCGGCCGGACGTCCCAGAGCCACACGTCGTCGACGCGCTGGGGCGGGCCGATCAGCGCGGTCATCAGCTCGCGCAGGACCGCCTCGCGGGGATGCGCGCCGAGGACGACCACGGACGCCCGCCAGAAGCGCAGGTCCTCGACCGCCTGGCGGCGGTTCTCGTCGGTCAGCGCCGGGACCGCGTTGGAGTCCATGGTGGAGTAGATCAGGGTGCTGGTCGGCCGGTTCGGTGCGCCGAAGACGCCCTCGCCCAGCTCGTTCGGCCCGATGAAGTAGCCGCCGGGGACGGGGAACGCGTGCTGCGTCAGCGCGCTCCAGCGCAGCGTGGGCAGGCCGTGCACGTTGCTCGGAATCGGCACCGGCACCAGGGTCCGGCCCTGCGGCACGTACGGGCGCCAGCCGCCGGCGGTGATGAAGCGCGGCGGTGGGTCGACGGGCTGCGCGGGCAGCGGGCGCGGGAACAGCGGCAGCACGGCGAGCGCGACGGCCGCGTACCCGACCGGCCGGAGCCAGCGGCGGCGCGGCCCGGCGGCGTCGGCGGTGTCGTCGCCGGTGCGGGGGGCCGGCACCGGCGGGCGGCCGTAGCCGGCGACCGCGTCCCAGGCCAGGGCGAGCAGCACGCCCAGCGCCGCCGCCACCACCAGGGCCAGCCGGGTCGGCATCATCATCTCGACCAGCGGCAGGTCGTCGGAGACGTAGGCCCAGGGGCCGTCGGTCTCCGTCTCCACCCCGTTGACCCGCACCTTCGGCCCGATCGAGGCCACCGAGAAGACCACCACCAGCACCGCGAGGATCCGGGCGGCGAGCGAGCGGCGGACCAGCAGCACCAGCGCCACCACCGACAGCAGCACCAGCGGCCAGCCGAACCAGGTGTTCTGCTCGGTCAGCCCGATGGTCTTCTCCACGGCCTCGTCGCCGGCCACCGTGTCGCGGGCGAAGGTGACGAAGGCGGCCAGGTCCTCGCCCCAGCTGTGGAACACCCCGCCCTGCAAGCCGCGGTAGGACTGCGGGCCGTTGAACTGGAACCAGATCGGGTACGCCGTCAGCAGCAGCGCCAACCCGCCGCCCACGCCGAGCGCGGCGGCGAAGGTGCCGGCCACCGCCCGCGTCCGCGCCGGCCGCATGATCGCGTACGCGACCACGACGACCAGGCAGGCCAGCGCGGTGAGCAGCAGCATCTCCTCGTTGATGAAGATCTGGTACGCCACCAGCAGGCCGAGCACGAGCCCGTTGCGCCGCCACCGGCCGGGCTCGCCGAGCCGGAGCACCCGCACCACGATCAGCGGCAGCAGGAAGTTCGAGACGAAGTTGGGCTGGCCGTTGGCGTGGTGCACGATGCCCGGCGCGAAACCGAGGAACGCGCCGCCGACGAAGGCCGCCGCGCGGGAGCGCACCAGGTGCCGCGACAGCATCCAGTACGACGTGCCGGCGGTCGCGGCCAGCGCGCCGCCCAGGTAGAGCGCGTACATGACCTGCGGGCCGAGGAGCATGGTCAGCGGCGCCAGCGGCAGCGTCACCCCGAGCAGCGAGGTGTTCGCCATCATGTTCACCCCGTCCGGGGCGTTCTGCCGCTCGGTGAACAGCGGGTTCTCCAGGTGCCGCACCGAGTACGCGCCGTGCGAGAAGAGCCACTCGAACCAGCTGTGGTCGGTGGGTAGGTGCGAGGACACCCGGTTCTGCACGTCCACCCAGTAGTTCAGGCACACGAAAACGCCGAGCAGGACATAGGCTCCGATGGCCAGTATGTCGGCGCGGGACGGCCCGCGCCGGGGCCGGCGCGTCGGCTCGGCCGCGTCGGGCTCGGAGACGGAGTTCAGCGAGGGGTCTACCACCGGCACAGCCACGACGCGCCATCGTACAGGCGCGCGGGCGTCGCTTTTGCCGGGCCGCTGCGCCCACGGCCGATTTGCCGGTCCGCCGGAGGCCACGGTGTGACGGGGAGGACGGCACGCGATGGTCATCGACCTCGGCGAGCGGTGGGACATCGACACGCCCGCCGGCCCGGGCCCGGGCCGGGTCCTCCGCCGGTGGGCTCCGGCCCTGGTCGCCCTGCTCTGCCTGCTGACGCCGGCCGCCGCCGCGCCCTGGCCCACGCAGCCGCCGGGCGCCACGGTCCCGGCCGGCCCGGACGCGCACGTCCTCGTCCTCGACGAGGTGCTCCTGGTGGCCGACGCTTCGGGCCCCGACGCGGTGCCCGACGGGGACCCGGTGCGGCGACTGGCCGCCCACCGGCTGCCCTCCGGGCGTCCCCTGTGGCGGGTGCCGATACCCGCACCGGGGCGGGTGTTCCACGCCGTTCGGGTCGGCGACCTGCTGGCGGTCGGCCTGGCCGGGGACCGGACGACGCCTGAGGTCGTCGGGCTCTCCCTGGGCGACGGCGGGGTGCGCTGGCGCGTCGAGGGGCAGTTGCGCGGCGCCACCCCGGCCGGGCACCTGCTGCTCGGGGGCTCCGACAGGTCGGGCGCGTCCGTGCTGCGGTCGGTGGATCCCGCGGGCGGCACCGTCCGGTGGTCGCAGCCGCTCGCCTTCGAGGACGCGCTCCTGTCACGGCGGGACCAGCGGGTGAGCCTGCTGACGGTGGTCGCCGGCGGGCGGCTGGAGCTGCGCGACCCCGACACGGGCGCGGTGCGCGCCGCGACGGCCGTGCCCGGCCGCTCCCGCGTGCTGACGGTCACGGAGGAACTGGTGCTGCTCACCGACGACAGCGGCACCCTCAGCGGCTACGAGATCGCCACCCTGCGCCAGCGGTGGGGCGTGCCCCGTGGCGCGGCCGACCAGCCGGGCGCGTACGACTGTGGCGTCCTGATCTGCATCAACGACGGGTCGCCCGCCATCCGGCTGCTCGATCCCGCCACCGGCACCGTGCGGTGGCAGACCGAGAACGCGGCGCTGTGGCCGGTCGCCGCCGAGGGCCGGCTGCTGGCCGTCCGGCGCTCCTCGGGCGGTGCCGCGGAGCACGTGTTGCTCGACGCGGCGACCGGTCGGCCGGTGCGGCAACTGGGTCGCTGGCGGGCCGGCGCACCGGGGATGCTCTCGGCCGACGGGACGAGCGTGCACCGTCGGCAGCGCGACGGGCGGTACCTGGTCGGCCGGATCGACGAGCGCGGGGAGGGCGTCCGGGTCCTGGCGGCGCTGCGCGGCGTGGTCGGGGAGTGCGGCGTCCACGGGTCGGTCGTCGTGTGCCGGCACGAGGGTGGTGGGTTCGGCGTCTGGGAACTGCCCGGCGACCGGGACCGGAAGGGGCGGGCGTGACGCTGATCGACCTGGGCGAGCTGCGCGACGAGCCGGGCCGGGAGGCGCCGCCGCCCCGCCCGCCCCGCGCCGTCGGCAGACCGCTGCGGGTCGCGCTGGCGCTCGCGTTCCTCGTGGCCACCGTGGCGGCGGCCGCGCCGCTGCCGGCACGGGTCGCGGTCGTCGTGCCGGCCCGGCTCGGGTCGGAGGCGTTCCTGCACGACGACCGGCTCTACGTCGTCGAACCGGCCGAGGGGGAGCCCGAGGGGACCGTCGAGGTGCGCGCGTACGCCCTGCCCGAACGCGCGCCGGCCGACGCCGACCCGCCCCACCCGCTCTGGCGTACCCGGCTCGTGGCCGCCGGCAGGTTCTGGCATGTCCAGGCCGGGCCGGGGACGGTGCTGCTCGCCATCACCGGGGACCAGGACGGCGGGCAGACGGTGGCCCTCGACGCCGGGACCGGTCGCGAACGCTGGCGGCAGCCCGGCTACCCCTGGTCCGACCCGACCGGGATCCTGCTCTTGCAGACCGGCGGAGCGGAGGGCGGCGTTGTGCGGTCGGTCGATCCGGCCTCCGGGCGGGCGCTCTGGTCGGTGCCGACGACGGGCGAGGGCGCGACGTACGCCCTCCGCGACGGGCTGGTCGAGCGCATCGTGCTGGCCCCCGCGAAGGGGCGCGTCGAGGTGCGCGACCCCCGCTCCGGCGCGCTGGTGCACGCGGCGGACCTGGGCCTCGGCGAGCTGCCCGGCTACGGGCACACGGTGGTGGCGCACGATCTGCTGCTGGCCGTCCGGTCTCCCGCGGGTCTGGTGACCGCCTACGAGCTGGACGGGCTGCGGCGGCGGTGGGAGGCGCGCGTGCCCATGGTGGAGCACGTCGACGAGTGCGGCGAGCTGCTCTGCGCGCCCGGAGGGAACAGGATCGTCGCGCTCGATCCGGCGACCGGCGCGCGCCGGTGGGACGGCGGACGATGGTTCGGGGTGCTGTCCGCACAGGGCGGCCGGCTCCTGGCGCTGGCGCCCGGGGGCGGCGGTGAACGGTTCGGCGTGCTCGACGCGGCGACCGGTCGGGAGATCGCCGACCTGGGCACCTGGCAGCTGATGCCCTGGCACGCCGACGGACGGCTCCTGGTCGTGCGGCCGGCCGCCGCCGGCGGTGGGCTGGTGGTGGCCGAGATGGACGTCGGCGCGGGCCGGGCCCGGGTGCTGGACGTGCTCCGCGACGCCTCCGGGGACTGCCGCAGCCGGGGGGACACGGTGACGTGCCGGCTGCGCACCGGCGAGTTCGGCGTCTGGCGCTACCCCGGCTGAGCCCGCCGCGCGGCCGCCGGGGCGGCACGTGCCGCCGGGGTCACCAGTTGGGCTGCTGCGGCGCCGGGGGGAGTGGAACGCCGGGCGGCCGGAGCACGTACGCCACCCCGCCGCTGCCGCCCTGCCAGGCGGCCTCGAACCGGTCCCGGTCGACGGTCCGGCGCACCGCGTCGTCGTCCGGGGCGTACGGGTCGTTGAGCACCGGAGCGCCCGTGTCGGTGAAGCCGACGAGCACCATCAGGTGCCCGGCCGTGTCGTAGTCCAGGCCGGGTACCTCGCCGGCGGTGAACGCGGCGGAGACGATCAGCGGGATGCCGGCGGCCACGAACGCCTCCGCCTCGGCCAGCGAGCGCAGCCGGGTGACGAAGGCGTCCACGCCGTGCAGGCCCGCGTACGCGGTGTTGAACGGCCAGTTCCCGGCCCCGGCGTAGGCGTGGTCGTAGCAGTGCCGCGCGGCGTGCACCACCACCGGGCGGGGACCGGCGGGGGCAACCCAGGCGTACCGGGCCGGGGCCGGGGCGGCGTCGAAGAAGGCCAGCACCATGGAGGTGCAGGTGGGGCTGCACCAGGAGTCCCCGCCGCCGCCCCACTGCGGGTGCGTGCCGGCGTGCAGCCGCTGCGAGTAGCGCGGCACGTCCAGCACGGTGCCCCAGCCGGCCGGGGTCGGGGCGGACCCGCCGGCAGGCGTCGGGCCCGGGGCGGAGGGCTCGGTCCCGGCGACCAGGTCGGGCCCGGCCGCCACCGGCGCGGAGCCGGCCCCGGTCGGCCGGGCCGGCCCGGCCGACGCCGTCGGGCGCGGGCCCGCGGCGACCGCCCCGACCGCGCGCAGCACCGGCGTCTCTTCGGCGTCCTCCGGCCGGAGCAGGGTCACCCGGGCCTGCCAGCCGGTGACCGTCGCGCCCGTCACCACCAGGGTGTCCGTGTCCACCCGGGCGTCGGCGTCGTGCTGCCCGGGCACGGACGTCCGGCGGATCGCGTGGTCGTCGGCCGCCCAGTCGGCGAGGACGTACCACCCGGTGGCGGGGGCGTCGTCGTGCCAGCCCCGCAGCTCCACGCGCAGCCAGCAGTCGCCGGGGGTGTCGCCGGTCCACGAGGGCACCACGTCGCGCACGGCGAAGCCGACCGGCACGGGCGGGGACGTCCAGCTGCCGACCGCGTACCGGCGGGTGCGGCCGTCGGCGTCGGTGTGGTCGAGCCGGTCGACCGGGTCGGCCAGTTCGAGGCCCCGCCCGCTGGCGCGCAGCCCGGACATGCTGCCCAGCCTGGCGTCGCCGGGGAGGCGGAAGCCCCGGTAGGTGACGTCCCGCCGGATCGTCGGCGCCGCGTCGGTCATGCGTCTCCCCGTCCGTCGCGAAGGTTGATGCCGGAAGCATCGCGTACGACGAAGGTTTTCTGCAACGGGTCGACCCGGGACGGCGGGTGCGGCCCGGTTTGGCGGCCGGCACTAGGTTGTGGGTGGTCAGGGGCGCGAGGAGGCCGGAATGCGGGTACTGGTGGTCGAGGACGAGCGCAACCTCGCCGACGCGATCGCGCGGGGGCTGCGCAAACGCGGAATGGCGGTGGACGTCGCCTACGACGGCGACAGCGGCCACGAGATGGCGTTCGTCACCCGGTACGACGTGGTGGTGCTGGACCGGGACCTGCCCGGCGTGCACGGCGACCAGATCTGCGCCGAGCTGGCCGCCTCCGGCACCCTCACCCGGGTGCTGATGCTGACCGCCAGCGGCACCGTCGCCGACCGGGTGGAGGGGTTGCAGCTCGGCGCGGACGACTACCTGCCGAAGCCGTTCGCCTTCGACGAGCTGGTCGCCCGGGTGCAGGCGCTCGGCCGCCGGGCCACCCCGGCCGCGCCGCCGGTGCTCGAACTCGCCGACCTGGTCCTCGACCCGGCCCGCCGGGTGGCGACCCGGGGCGGCCAGCCGGTCGACCTGACCAACAAGGAGTTCGGGGTGCTCTGCGAGCTGCTCAAGGCCCGCGGCGCGGTGGTCTCCAGCGAGGAGCTGCTGGAACGGGTCTGGGACGCCAACACCGATCCGTTCACCACGATCGTCCGGGTCACCGTGATGACGTTGCGCAAGAAGCTCGGCGACCCGCCGCTGATCGAGACGGTGGTCGGTGCGGGCTACCGCACGGCGGAGGCGTCGGCATGAGCGCGAGGAGTGAGCCGGGTTTGCGAGCCCCGCAGTCGCGAACGAAGGTGGCACGGTGAGCGCGAGGAGTGAGCCGGGTTTGCGAGCCCCGCAGTCGCGAACGAAGGTGGCACGGTGAGCGCGAGGAGTGAGCCGGCCCTGCGGGCCGCGCAGCCGCGGACGAAGGCGGACGCCGCGACGCGGCGGGCCCGGCTGCGGCCCACGCTGCGGCTGCGGTTGACCCTGCTCAACGGCGTGCTGCTGGTCGGCGCGGGCGCGATCCTGGTGCTGCTGGCCTGGCTGCTGGTGCGCGACGCGCTGCGCCCGACCGACGAGCTGCTGCCCGGCACCACGGTGGTGCTGGCCGACGGCCGGTCGCTGGACGCCGCACAGTGGCAGCGCCAACTGGTCGACGCCGCCAGCGCGGAGCTGCTGGCCAAGGGCCTGGTGGCGCTGCTGGCGATCAGCGTGGTCGGGGTGGCGGGCGCGTACGCGGTGGCCGGCCGTGCGCTGCGCCCGCTGCACCAGGTCACCGCCACCGCCCGCCGGCTCGGCGAGACCACCCTCGACCAGCGGATCGGCTACTCGGGCGCCGACGACGAGGTGGCCGAGCTGGCGGCGACCTTCGACGAGATGCTGGACCGGATCGCCGCCGCGTTCGAGGCGCAGAAGCGCTTCGTGGCCAACGCCTCGCACGAGCTGCGGACCCCGCTCGCGGTGATGCGCACCGAGATCGACGTGACGCTCAGCGACGACGAGGCGGACGCCGCCGAGTACCGCCGGATGGCCACCGTCGTCCGGGACGCCTCCGAGCGGGCCAACGGGCTGGTCGACGCCCTGCTGGTGCTCGCCCGCAGCGAGGCCCAGGCGGGCCGCCGGCTCGGCCGCCGCACCGAGTGCGACCTCGCCGCCGGCACCGCCAACGCCCTGTCGGCGGTACGCCGGGAGGTGGAGCGGATCAAGCTGCGGGTGCAGACCTCGCTGGAGTCCGCGCCGGTCGTCGGCGACCCCGGGCTGCTCGACCGGTTGGCCGGCAACCTGATCGAGAACGCGATCCGCTACAACCACCTGCACGGCCGGCTCTGGGTGCGTACCGGCTCGGACGGGTGCCGGTCGTGGCTGGTGGTCGGCAACACCGGTTTCGAGGTGGACCAGGCCGACGTGCCGGGCCTGTTCGAGCCGTTCCGGCGCGGCGGCCGGGAGCGTACCGGCGCGCGCGGCTCGGGCCTCGGGCTCTCCATCGTCCGGGCGGTCTGCGACGCGCACGGCGGCACAGTGAAGGTGATCGCCCAGCCCGGCGGCGGGCTGGAGGTCACGGTCACCCTGCCGGCGGCGGAGGCCGCCCCGGCGGTCACCGCCGAACCGGCCGCCCGGCGGTGACGGGCGGGGGTTGCGGGGTGGACTGGCCCGATGGAAGGATCGTGGGGTCAGCTCGAGGACCGGAGGGGGGTGCGTCGATGTCCACCGTCATGATCTCCGCGCCCCGTCTCGCCGGCTGACCCTCACGCACGCGGGGCGCCTCCATCCTCAGCGGAGGAACCTGTGTATCCACGGATCCACAACATCAGTTTCGACTGCCACGACACCTACGCCCTCGCCGGCTTCTGGTCGGCGGTGCTCGGGTACGCCCGGCACGCCGACGACGCCCCGGGCGACCCCGAGGCGGCGCTGCTGCCCCCGGACGGTGCCACCCCGAACGTCTTCTTCCAGCGGGTCCCCGAGGCCAGGACGGTCAAGAACCGGGTGCACGTCTGCCTCGAACCGGCCGGCCGGACCCGGGAGCAGGAGGTCGAGCGGGTGCTCGGCCTCGGCGCGGTCCTGGTGAGCGACCGCCGGCGCGCCGACGGTACGGGCTGGGTGGTGCTCGCCGACCCGGAGGGCAACGAGTTCTGCGTCCTGCGCGGCGCGGCGGAGCGGGCGGGTACGACCATCGAGGAGGAACACCCGTGAGCGCACGGATCCACAACATCAGCATCGACTGCCGCGACACGTACGCGCTGGCAGGCTTCTGGGCCCAGGTCTTCGACTGCCCCCGCCAGCCGGACGACTTCCCCGGCGACCCGGAGGCCATGCTGCTGCCCCCGGGCGGCCCGGAGGTGCTCTTCATCGCGGTGCCGGAGGGCAAGGAGGTGAAGAACCGTCTCCACCTCGACCTGGAGCCTGCGGACCGGACCCGGGACGAGGAGGTGGCGCGCCTGGTGGGCATCGGTGCCACCCAGGTCGCCGACCAGCGCCGCGCCGACGGCTCGGGCTGGGTGGTGCTCGCCGACCCGGAGGGCAACGAGTTCTGCGTGCTGCGCAGCGCCGCCGAGCGGGCCGCCACGGCGGGCTGACGCGAAGGGCCCGTCCACCGTCGTGGGCGGGCCCCCGCGCACCGCCGTACGGGTCAGGACTTCTGCTCGACCTGCCCCCGGATGGTGGCGAACTCGGCGTGGGCCTGCTGGCCCGTCTTGAAGTAGATGATCACCATGCCGACGCTGCCCTTGTCGCTCCACACGCAGACGCCCAGCGGCACGTCCCCCGCCTTGGCGTCGCCGCACTTGGCCTCGCCACCGAGCGGGCCCGGATCCACGGAGCTCATCTCGCCCAGCCGCACGTCGCTGGTGCGCGCGCCCCTGATGGTGTCCTCGAGCGCCCTGGCCGGGTCCGGGTTCAGGCCGGACGCGGCGGCGATCATCACGAGGTCCTTGTCGGCGGGGGTGCCGTAGAACCCGCCGACGGTGCTGGTGGCGCCGGGGATCGTCTTGTTGAGCTCCGCCTCGAGCTGCCGGGCGCCGGCCTGGAGGGTCGGGTCGGTCGCCTTGGGCCGCCCGGCGAGGGTCGCCGGCGCGACGACCCGGATCCGGGTGGCGTCGACGGTCTCCTTGACCTCGTCCTTGACGACGAAGGCGACGATCGCCGCGCCGCCCAGGCAGAGCACGAGCACCACCGCGAGCGAGATCAGCACGATCCGGCCGGCGCTGGACTTCCGCGCGACCGGCGGGCCGCCGTACGGCGCCCCCGGGACGCCCCCGGGCGGCGGCCCGTACCCGCCGGCCTGCGGCGGTGGTCCGTACCCGCCGGCCTGGGGCGGCGGCCCGTATCCACCGGCCTGGGGCGGCGGCCCGTACCCGCCGGCCTGCGGCGGCCCGTATCCGCCGGCCTGGGGCGACGGGCCGTACCCGGCGGCCTGGGGTGGCGGGTACGAGCCGTACGGACCACCGCCGTCGGGCGGCGGCGGATAGGAGTTGGCGGGCGGGTAGGACATCGGTCGGCTCCCGGTCTGCGCGTGGGGAAATGGTGTTCGGTGCCGCCCGGAGCCCCACGCGGTCGTGGACGGCGACGCGTACCGGTCAGTACTTCTGCTCGATCTGGCCGCGGATGGCGACGAACTCCGCCGCCGAGGCGGCCGCGGAGGAGAAGAACATCACGATCATCCCGACGCTGCCGTGGTCGGCCCACGCGCAGACGCCCAGGGGCACGCCCGCGGACTTGCCGTCGCCGCACTTGGCCAGGCCGCCCTGCGGTCCCGGGGCGATGGTGGTCATCTTCGTGACGGCGAGCTCCTTGGAGATGCCCTTGATCGCGTCGTCGAGCTCTCCTTCGGGATTGAGCACGAAGGTGGAGGCGGCGATCACCATGACCATGTTCCGTTCGTCGGCGCTGCCGTAGAAGGCACCGGCGACGCCGGTCTCGCCGTTCACCGAGGCCCGCAGCTCGCGGACCATGTCGTCGGCCGCCTTCCGCAGGGTCGGCTCGGTGCTCTTCGCGCGGCCCGCGAGCGTCTCCGGCGTGACGACCCGGATCTGCGGGGCACTCGGCTCGGCGGACGGGGCGGCCTCGGACGACGGGGCGGCGCTCGGCGTGGCGCTCGACGGCGCCGCGGTCGGGGACGCGGTCGGGGTGGGCCGGGGGTCGGTGCCCTGGTCGCCGTCGTAGGCGAGGTAGGCGATGCCGCCCCCGCCGAGGCAGAGCACCAGCAGCCCGACGAGGCCCAGGCTCAGGACCAGCTGGTGCGGCCGCGCCGGGCGGCCCGCGCCGGGGGAGGGCGGGTAGCCGGCGTACGGACTGGTGGGGAACCCGCCCTGCGGCGTGGCGGGATACCCGCCGTAGGGCTGGGTGGGGTGCGGCTGGGCCGAGGTGGGCCCCGGGTACGGCTGGGCCGAGGTGGGCCCGGGGTGCGGCTGGGCCGAGGTGGGCCCCGGGTACGGCTGGGCCGAGGTGGGCCCGGGGTGCGGCTGGGCCGAGGTAGGACCCGGGTACGGCTGGGCCGACGTGGGCCCCGGGTACGGCTGGGCCGAGGTGGGCCCCGGGTACGGCTGGGCCGACGTGGGCCCCGGGTACGGCTGGGCCGACGTGGGACCGGGGTACGGCTGGGTCGGCTGGGGCCCGGGCCAGCCGCCGTCCGGCTGCTGCCCGCCCGGCGGCGGCTGCTGTCCGCCCGGCGGGGATCCCCAGCCGGCGGCGGGCGGTGCCGGGTAGCCGTCCTGTCGCGGCGGGTGGAAGTCGTAGTGCGTGTCGTGCTCCGGCTGCCCGGACCAGGGATCGACCGGCGGTTGGGACATGATCAGCTCCAGGCGAGGGTGCGAACGGGTGATCGTAGCCAGCCACGGCACGGTACCGCTGTCCCGATCCCGACCGTATGGGCCGCAACGACGATCGCGGTGGCCACCACCATCCAAGCTGGACGGGGCAACCACCGCGAACGCGGGGGGCGGGATTGGATCAGGCGGGCAGGCTGGCCACCCCGTGCGGCAGGAACCGGCGGCCGGTGACCCGCTCGGAGGTGCCGGTCCGGTCCAGGTACGGCGTGACGCCGCCCAGGTGGAACGGCCAACCCGCGCCGAGGATCATGCACAGGTCGATGTCCTGCGCCTCGGCGACGACGCCCTCGTCGAGCATGAGCCGGATCTCCTGCGCCAGCGCGTCGAGCGCGTTCTGGCGCACCTGCTCGGCGGTGAGCGGCTGGTCGCCGACCACGAGCAGCTTGGCCACCTCGTCGTTGATCTGGTCGTCGACGACGATCGGCTGACCGGAGTCGGCGATCCGCTTGAGGTTCTCGCTGACGTCGAAGCGGTCCGGGAACGCGGCGTGCAGGGTGCCGCCCACGTGGTACGCGACGGCCGGCCCCACGAGCTGGAGCAGGGCGAGCGGGCGCATCGGCAGGCCCAGCGGGTCCAGCGCGGCGTTCGCCACGTCCAGCGGGGTGCCCGCGTCCACGGCGGCGAAGACGGTGCCGAGGAAGCGGGTGAGCAGCCGGTTGACCACGAACGCCGGGGCGTCGGAGACCAGCACGGAGGACTTCTTCAGCTGCTTGCCGACCGCGAACGCGGTGGCCAGCGTGGCGTCGTCGGTCCGCTCGCCCCGGACGATCTCCAGCAGCGGCAGCACCGCGACCGGGTTGAAGAAGTGGAAGCCGACCACCCGCTCGGGGTGGGCCAGCTCCTCGGCCATCGCGGTGATCGACAGGGAGGAGGTGTTGGTGGCCAGCACCGCCTCCGGCTTGACGATCTTCTCCAGCTCGGCCCAGACCTGCTTCTTGACGCCGAGGTCCTCGAAGACGGCCTCGATGACGAAGTCACAGTCAGCGAACGACGTGAGCTGGCCCGGCTGTGGCGCGGCGAAGGCCTCTGCCTTGGCCGCGCCGCTGACCAGGCCGTACAGCTTGGCGGCCGTGCCCTTGTCCATCCGGCCCTTGCTGACGGCCTTCTCGATCTGGGTGTGCACGTAGCCGACGCCCTTGTCGACCCGGGCCTGGTCCAGGTCGGTCATGACGACCGGCACCTGGAGGCGGCGGGCGAAGAGCAGGGCGAGCTGGCTGGCCATCAGGCCGGCGCCGACGATGCCCACCTTGGTGACCGGCCGGGCCAGGCCCTTGTCCGGCGCGCCGGCCGGCCGCTTGGCCCGCCGCTGCACCAGGTCGAACGCGTAGAGGCCGCTGCGCAGCTCCTCGGAGAAGACCAGGTCCGCGAGGGCCTCGTCCTCGGCGGCGGTGCCGGTGGCGAAGTCGGCGTCCTTCGCCGTCTCCAACAGGTCCAGCGCCTTGTACGCGGCCGGGACCGCGCCGTGCAGCCGCGCGTCGAGGGTCTGCCGGGCGAAGTAGAGCACGCCCGCCCACATGTCCTTGTCGACCTCGGGCCGGGTCACGGTGACCTCGCCCCGGACGACGCCGGCGGCCCACTCCAGGGACCGCTCCAGGAAGTCCGCCGGCTCCAGCAGCACGTCCGCGATGCCCATCTCGGCGGCCTGCTTCGGCTTGAGCATCTTGTTCTGCATCAGCGGGTTCTGGATGATCACCTGGGTCGCCGCCGGAATGCCGATCAGGTTCGGCAGCAGCTGGGTGCCGCCCCAGCCGGGGACCAGGCCGAGGGAGACCTCGGGCAGGGCCAGCGCCGCCGCGCCGCCGGAGAGCGTCCGGTAGTGGCAGTGCAGGGCCAGCTCCAGGCCGCCGCCCATGGCCGCGCCGTTGACGAAGGCGAAGGTCGGGACCTCGCTGTCCCTGAGCCGGGCGAACACCCGGTGGCCGAGCCGGCCGATCTCCAGGGCCTGCTCGCGGTCGGCGAGCTGCGGCAGGCTGGTGAGGTCCGCGCCCACGCAGAAGACGTACGGCTTGCCGGTGACCGCGACGAACGCCGGGTCGGCGGCCAGGGCGGCGGTGATCGCCTCGTCCAGGCTGGTCAGGCCGCCCGGGCCGAAGCTGTTCGGCTTGGTGTGGTCGAAGCCGTTGTCCAGGGTGATCACGGCGGCCGGCCGGTCCAGCCCCGGTACGTTCACCTGGCGCAGCAGCGCCCTGGTGACGACCTCGTTCGGTGCGGCGAGCGCGCTCACTTGTTGCCCTCCCCCTGAGCCGGCTTGCCGGACTCCGTCCAGTGCGGGTTCTCCCAGATGACCGTGCCGCCCATGCCGATGCCGATGCACATGGCGGTGACGCCGTAGCGGACCTCGGGGTGCTCGGCGAACTGCCGGGCCAGCTGGGTCATCAGCCGGACGCCCGAGGAGGCGAGCGGGTGACCGATGGCGATCGCGCCGCCCCACGGGTTGACCCGCGGGTCGTCGTCGGCGATGCCGAAGTGGTCGAGGAAGGCGAGCACCTGCACGGCGAACGCCTCGTTCAGCTCGAACAGGCCGATGTCGTCGATGGTGAGGCCGGCGAGGCGCAGCGCCTTCTCGGTCGACGGGATCGGGCCGACGCCCATCACCTCGGGCTCGACGCCGACGAAGCCGAACGACACCAGCCGCATGGCGATCGGCAGGCCCAGCTCGCGGGCGACGTCCTCGGAGGCGAGCAGGCTGGCGGTCGCGCCGTCGTTCAGGCCGGCCGCGTTGCCGGCGGTGACCTTGCCGTGCGGGCGGAACGGGGTCTTCAGGGTGGCGAGCTTCTCCAGCGAGGTGTCCCGGGGGGCCTCGTCGACCGTGGCCAGGCCCCAGGCGTTCTCCTCGTCGCGGACCGCCACGGACACCAGGTCGTCCTGGAGCTTGCCGTTGGCGTACGCCTTGGCGGTCTTCTGCTGCGAGGCGAGCGCGAACGCGTCGGTGCGCTGCTTGGTGATGTGCGGGACCCGGTCGTGCAGGTTCTCCGCGGTCGCGCCCATGACCAGCGCGGACGGGTCGACCAGCTTCTCGGCGACGATCCGCGGGTTGGGGTCGACGCCCTCGCCCATCGGGTGGCGGCCCATGTGCTCGACGCCGCCGGCGATGGCCACGTCGTAGGCGCCCATGGCGATGCCGCTGGCGACGGTGGTCACCGCGGTCATGGCGCCGGCGCACATCCGGTCGATCGCGAAGCCGGGAACGGTCTTGGGCAGGCCCGCCAGCAGGGCGGCGGTCCGGCCGATGGTCAGACCCTGGTCGCCGATCTGGGTGGTGGCGGCGATCGCGACCTCCTCGACCCGCTCCGGCGGCAGCTGCGGGTTACGGCGCAGCAGCTCGCGGATGCAGCGGATCACCAGGTCGTCGGCGCGGGTGTTGGCGTACATGCCACCCGCCTTGCCGAACGGGGTACGGACGCCGTCGACGAAGACGACATCCCGAACTTCACGGGGCACTTGAGCCTCCTCTTCGACCACGATTCGGCCTCCGCGCCGACAGGCGGCACTACGGACCGAACGAAGGTCGCCGGCACGGGCGTGTTCCTCCGGATGCTACTCGTCAGTAACCATCGCTGGCACCCACCCCCGTGTGGCCCACCCCACACCGTCGGGTCAGGGGGCGGGGGGCGGATCGGTCAGGGCCTCCGCGAGGGCGGGGAGGAGCAGGCCGATCTGCCACTCGCGGGCGTTGAAGCCCCGCAGCGTCTCCGCGACGGTCGCCTCCGTGACCTCCTTCGGGGGCACCCAGGCCAGCCGGCGGACCGAGTCGGGGGCGATCAGGTTCTCCGGCGGCAGGTGGTGCGCGCCGGCGATCCGGACCACCACCTCCCGGCAGCGGGCCAGCCGGGCCGCCGCCACCGGGTCCCGCTCGGCCCAGCGGTGCGGCGGCGGGGGCCCCTCGACCGTCGGGGCGACCGGCAGCGCGTCGTCGGGCAGTTGCCGCGCGTCGTCCAGCGCGGCCAGCCAGGTGCGGGCCAGCCGGCGCACCGAGCGGCCACCGAAGCCGGGCAGGGTGAGCAGGGTCTTCTCGTCCTTCGGATCCAGCTCCGCCGCCGCGACGATGGCCGAGTCCGGCAGCACCCGCCCGGGGGCGGCGTCCCGCCGGGCGGCGATCTGGTCCCGCGCGTACCAGAGGGCACGGACGCGAGCCTGGGCCCGCGCCCCGCGGAGGCGGTGGATGCCGGAGGTGCGGCGCCACGGCTCGGCCCGGACCCGGGGCGGGCGGGCGCCGGTGCGCACCAGCGCGGCGAACTCCTCCGCCGCCCACGCGGACTTGCCCTGCCGGGTCAGTTCCTCGTCGAGCGCGTCGCGCAGGTCGACCAGCATCTCCACGTCGAGCGCGGCGTAGGTCAGCCAGGACTCCGGCAGCGGGCGGCTCGACCAGTCGGCCGCCGAGTGGTGCTTCTCCAGGCTGAACCCGAGTAGCTGCTCGGTCAGCGCGGCCAGGCCGACCCGCTCGAATCCGGCCAGCCGGGCGGCCAGTTCGGTGTCGAACAGCCGGCGCGGGCGCAGGCCCACCTCGGCCAGGCAGGGCAGGTCCTGGCTGGCGGCGTGGAGCACCCACTCGGCCTCGCCGATCACCGTGTCGAGGACGCTCAGGTCGGGCAGCGGCAGCGGGTCGATCAGCGCCGTGCCGGAGCCGGCCCGGCGCAGCTGCACCAGGTAGGCGCGCTGGCTGTAGCGGTAGCCCGAGGCGCGTTCCGCGTCCAGGGCCACGGGGCCGGTGCCCGCCGCGAAGCGGGCCACGACGTCGGCCAGCTCGTCGGGCGTGGCGGCCGGCTGGGGCGTGCCCTCACGCGGGGCGGTCAGCGGAATGGGCCCGTCGGCGGTCGGTTCGGTCCCCGCGGCCTCCGGCTCCGGTCGGGCCGACGGCGGGTGGTGCGCATCGTTTCCCGTACGGCTTTCGGCGGGCCGACGGCGCAGGGGTGGTTCGTCGGTCACCTGACAACCCTAGTGGGCGACGCGACGCGGTGGGTGAAGCCGGTCCGGTGTGTGTCGGCCGGCGACCGCCGGATGTCCTGCCGGGAGGCGGACATAGGGGAAGACAAAGGCCGTTGACGCAGGTACGGTCCATCGGGCCGTTTGCGCGGGTACGGCATCATCAGGGTCCCGGAACGGAGCGGGGCGTCTACGGGGAGGGCAAGGCGATCATGACTGCTGGCTACGGGTCGGCGGACAGGGGCCCGGCGGGACCGGGCGACGGCGGGTTCCCGCCGGGGACGAACCGGCCCGGGCCACTACCGCCCCGGATCGAGCCGGTCGCCTCCGCGTATCGGCCGCCGGGCGCCCCCGGGCAGCCCTCGGCCGCCCCGTCCCCCCGGCCCGCCTGGTCGCCGCCGGCGCAGCCGGGCCAGTGGGGCGCGGCCCCGGCCGGCGCGTCCGCCCCGGCCGCCCCGCCCGCCGCCGGCGGCTGGGGACGTGGCGGCGCGCCGTCCACCGCCGGAGGCCCGTCGACGCCGCCGCCCGGGGGCACCCCGGGATCCGGCTGGCCCCCCGCGTCCGGGTCGACGCCGCCGGGCGCCACCGGCCAGCCGCCCGCCCACGGCCACCCCCAGGGCCCCGGGCCGGGCCAGCCGTACCCCGTCGGGCCCGCCCCAGCGACGAAGGGGCGCGGGCTCACCATCACCGCGCTCGTGCTCGCCGGCCTGCTGGCCGTGGTGGCGGGCGTGCAGGCGTACCAGATCAACCGGCTCTCGAACCGGCTGGGCGACACCGACAGCAGGGTGGCGGCCGCGCAGGCGGCCGACGGCACCCGGCTCGACGGCCTGGAGTCCCGGGCGGGGGCGCTGGAGAAGCAGGCCGGCGCCGCGTTCAACCCGGAGGCCGTGGCCAGCGCCGTGCTGCCCAGCGTGTTCCGGGTCCGGGCCGGCAACTCCACCGGCACCGCGTTCGCGATCGGCAAGCCGGCCGCGGGCGGGGGCACCAACCTGTTCACCAACTACCACGTGGTGGACGCGCTCTGGCAGACCGGCGAGCGGGAGGTCTTCCTGGAGCGCACCGACCAGCGCTTCCCGGCGACCATCGTGCGCGTAGACGAGGCGAACGACGTCGCCCACCTGCGGACCAACGGCAAGTTCACCGGCCTGGTCGCCGCGCCCGCCGCGGTGAAGTCCGGGCAGCAGATCGTGGTCGTCGGCGCCCCGCTCGGCCTGGAGGACAGCGTCACCACCGGCGTGGTGAGCGCCTTCCGCGAGGCCGGCGGCGGCGAGGGCCCGGTCATCCAGTTCGACGCCCCGATCAACCCCGGCAACTCGGGCGGCCCGGTGATCAACGGCAGCAAGCAGGTCGTCGGCATCGCCACCGCCAAGGCCCGCAACGCCGAGGGGATCGGCCTCGCCGTACCGATCAAGGTCGCCTGCGACGGTTTCAAGATCTGCTGACCCCGGCAACGCCCAACCCCCTTCGGCCCGGCGGACCCAGCCGCCCGGCCAGCACACGTGGAGGAAGAACGAGATGTCCCAGCCACCGACCGGGCCGGAGGGCTACCCGCCGTACCCGCCGGCCGCGCCCGGTCAGCCGCCGTCGGGCGGCGGCCCGCACGGCACCACCTACGGCAGCGCGCGCCCCTACCCGCAGGAACAGCCGGACGCCGGCCAGCAGTACGCCCCGGCCCCGCAGCAGTACAACCCGGCCCCGTCCGCCGGTTACCCGCAGTCCGCGCCGCCGGCCGGCCCCGCGGGTTACCCGCAGTCCGCGCCGCCCGCCTCGCCCGGCTACACCCCGGGCAGCGCGTCGCCCTACACCCCCGGCGGCGCCTCGCCCCACGGCGGCCAGGCCTCCGGCGGGCCGGCCTTCGGGCAGCCGATGTCGGTGCCCCCGGCCTCCTCCGGGCCGGCGTACGGGCAGCCGCTGTCCGCCCCGCCCGGCTCCGCCCCGCCCTTCGGCGCCCCCGCGCCGGGCGGCCCCCGCAAGAGCCACAAGGTGCTGGTCCTGGCCGTCGTGGCCGGGCTGCTCTTCGTCCTGGGCGGGGTGATGACCGGCCTGTTCGTGTCGACCAACAACGAGCTGGCCCGGACCGAGAAGAAGATGGCCAGCGAGGTCAGCCAGCGCGACGGCACCATCGCGGCGAACGGCAAGGAGATCGAGAAGCTCAAGACCGACCTCCAGGCGGTCCGGGACAAGCTCGGCGACACCGAGCAGGACCTCACCGGCACCCGCAACGACCGGGACGAGCAGGCCCGGCAGAAGAAGGTCATCGCCACCTGCCTCGACAAGCTGACCACCGCGCTCGCCGCGGCGGCCAACGGCAACAAGGCGGCCTACGACCGGGCCATCCAGGGCATGGACAAGGTCTGCAACGAGGCCGAGAAGTATCTGTGAGGTGACCCGTCGCGGGGTCAGGCCGCGCCGGCGGGGCGACGCTCCGGCAGCGCGGTCACCCCGGGCGGGGGCAGCCCGGCGGTCGAGGCCAGCAGCGCGCACCAGGCCAGCAGGTGCGGGCCGAGGTCGTCGTCGACCGGCGTCCAGGAGGCGCGGATCTCGATGTCGCCCGCCGCGGGCGGCCCGGCCAGGTCACCGAACCGGGTCGACATGGTCTGGGTGATCGTGCCGCCGATCGCCCGGTGCTGCGCGTCCTGCGCCTCCAGGGCGTCCGTCAGCCACGTCCAGCCCACCCCCGGCAGCAGCGGGTCGGCGGCCAGGTCGACCTCCAGCTCCGCCGTCACGTAGGTGACCAGTCGCAGGGTGCCCTGCCAGGCCTCGTGGCCGGCCGGGTCGTGCAGCAGGATCAGCCGCCCGGAGGCCACCTCCTCGCCGTCGCGCAGGACGGTGGCGGAGAGCGCGAAGGCGTACGGGGCGAGTCGCTGCGGCGCGCCGACCTCCTCCAGCACGATCTCCGGCCGGGGCGCCGCGGACCGCAGCCCGGTGACCGCGCGGGCGAAGGTCTCCGGGAGCGCGATCGGGGGGGCCATGCCGGCAGCCTATGCCGCCGGCCGGCCCCCCGCCCGAGAGGCGCGCCGAGGCCGCCCCCGCCGCGACGGCGCCACCGCCCCGGACGGCGCCCCGCAGGCGCCCGCTGCCCACCGAGCTGACCGGGGTCACAAAAGGCGGCGCTGCCCGCTGCCGCTCGCGTCGCGCGTGGCACGATGGCCGCGATGACCACCACGCCGACGGGCGCCGACGCCCGAGACGAAGACCCCCGCCCCGGCGGACCGGCCGACTCGCCCTTCGTCCGGGCCTGCCGGCGCCAGCGCGGCCCGCACACCCCCGTCTGGTTCATGCGGCAGGCCGGCCGGTCGCTGCCGGAGTACCGCGAGATCCGGGCCAACGTGGCGATGCTGGAGTCCTGCCGCCGTCCCGACCTGGTCACCGAGATCACCCTTCAGCCGGTACGCCGGCACGGGGTGGACGCCGCGATCCTGTTCAGCGACATCGTGGTGCCGGTCGCCGCCGCCGGGGTGGACCTGGACATCGTGCCCGGCACGGGCCCCGTGGTCGCCGAGCCCGTGCGCACCCTGCCCGACGTGGAACGGATCCGGCCGATCACCCGCGACGACGTCTCCTACGTGGACGAGGCAGTCCGGATGCTCGTCGCCGAGTTGGGCGACACCCCGCTGATCGGCTTCGCCGGCGCGCCGTTCACCCTGGCCAGCTACCTGGTCGAGGGCGGCCCGTCGCGTACCCACGCGAAGACCAAGGCCCTCATGTACGGCCAGCCCGAGCTGTGGCACGCGCTCTGCGGCCGGCTGGCCGAGGTGACGCTCGAGTTCCTGCGGATCCAGGTGGCCGCCGGGGTCTCCGCGGTACAGCTCTTCGACTCGTGGGCCGGCGCGCTGTCGGAGGCCGACTACCGCCGCTTCGTGCTGCCGCACTCGGCGGGCGTGCTGGCCGGGCTGGCCGACGCGGGCGTGCCCCGGATCCACTTCGGGGTGGGCACCGGCGAGCTGCTCGGTGCGATGGGCGAGGCCGGCGCCGACGTGGTCGGCGTCGACTGGCGTACGCCGCTGGACGCGGCGACCCGGCGGATCGGGCCGGACCGGGCGGTGCAGGGCAACCTCGACCCGTGCGTGCTGCTCGCGCCGTGGCCAGTCGTCGAGGGCGAGGTGCGGCGGATCGTGGAGCAGGGCCGGGCCGCCCCCGGGCACGTGTTCAACCTGGGGCACGGCGTGCTGCCGGAGACCGATCCCGGCGTGCTGACCCGGGTGGTGGCCCTGGTGCACGAGCTGTCCGCCGAGCCGGCCGACCGGGGCTGAGCGACATGCGGGCGCCGTGGCGGGTGGCGGTGGTCGGCGGCGGGATCGCCGGGCTGGCCGCCGCGGTCCGGCTGCGCGACCGGGCCCCCGCGGGCACCGAGATCACGGTGTACGAGCAGTCCGGTGCGCTCGGTGGCAAGCTGCGCACCGGCGAGCTGGTCGGCTCAACGGTGGAGTTCGGCGCCGAGTCGTTCCTGATGCGCGACCCGGCCGGGGGCGAGTCCGCCGCCGTGGCCCTCGTCCGCCGGCTCGGCCTGGGCGGGCGGATCGTGCACCCCACGGTCGGGCAGGCCGCGCTCGTCGTCGACGGCGGGCTGCGCCCGATCCCGGGTGGCACGCTGGTCGGCGTACCCGGGGACCTGGAGCGCGTGGCCACGGTCGCGCGCCCGGCGGCGGACGCCGACGTCGACGCCGGCCACCCGCTGCTCGGCGCGCAGGACGACGTCTCCGTCGGCGCGCTGGTCCGGGCCCGGTTCGGCGACGAGGTGGTCGACCGGCTGGTCGACCCGATGCTCGGCGGCGTCTACGCCGGCCGGGCCGACGACCTCTCCCTGGCCACCACCATGCCCGCGCTGGCCCGGGCCGCCCGGGTGGAGCACACCCTGGTGGGCGCTGTCCGCGCCGCGCAGGCCGCGGCCCCCCGCGCGCCCGGGGCGCCGGTCTTCGGGACCCTGGCCGGCGGGCTCAGCACCCTGGTCGAGGCCGCGGCGGCGGCCAGCGGCGCGACGATCCGGCGGGGCGCGGCGGTACGCGAGCTGACCCCGACCGGGGCCGGGTGGCGGCTGACCGTCGGCCCCACCCGCGAGGCGGAGCTGGTCGACGTCGACGCCGTGGTGCTGGCCGTGCCGGCCCGCCCGGCGGCCCGGCTGCTCGCCGGCTGCGCCCCGGAGGCGGCGCAGGGCGTCGGCGGGCTGGACTACGCCAGCGTCGCGCTGGTCACCCTGGCGCTGCCCGAGCCGGAGCTGCCGGAGCTGTCCGGCTTCCTGGTGCCGAGCACCGAGGGCCTGCTGATCAAGGCGTCGACCTTCTTCACCACCAAGTGGGGCCACCTGCGCCGCACCGACGGGTTGGCGCTGATCCGCGCCTCCGTGGGCCGCTACGGCGAGGAGCGGCAGGTGCAGCGCACCGACGAGGACCTGGCCGCCACCGTGCACCGGGAACTGTCGGCGGTGCTCGGCGTGCCGCTGCCCGCACCGGTCGCCGGCCACGTGCAGCGCTGGGGCGGGTCGCTGCCGCAGTACACCCCGGGGCACGCCGACCGGGTGGCCGCCGCGCGGGCGGCCCTACGCGCCGGCCACCCGACGCTGGTCCTGGCCGGCGCCGGGTACGACGGGGTCGGCATCCCCGTCTGCGTCCGCTCCGGCGAGATGGCGGCCGAGGAGATCATCACAGCACTGGGAGGATCGGGGACATGACCGAGCAGACCAACGCGGCCCGGCTGCGGGAGCTCAACGACAGCATCCGCTACACGATGTGGTCGGTGTACCGGGCCGCCAGCCCGCTCCCGTCGTTGCGCGAGAACGTCACCGGCGAGGTCGAGGCGCTCTTCGCGGAGCTGGCCGGCAAGGACGTGGTCGTGCGCGGCACGTACGATGTCTCGGGGCTGCGCGCCGACGCCGACCTGATGATCTGGTGGCACTCCGCCTCCAGCGACGACCTCCAGGACGCGTACCTGCGGTTCCGCCGCACCACGCTGGGTCGGACGCTCACGCCGGTCTGGTCGCAGATGGCCCTGCACCGGCCGGCGGAGTTCAACAAGAGCCACATCCCGGCGTTCCTCGCTGGCGAGGAGGCGCGCTCCTACATCTGCGTGTACCCGTTCGTCCGCTCCTACGAGTGGTACCTGCTGCCGGACGCCGAGCGGCGCGAGCTGCTCGCCGAGCACGGCAAGATGGCCCGGGGCTACCCGGACGTGCGGGCCAACACGGTCGCCTCGTTCGCGCTCGGCGACTACGAGTGGATGCTCGCCTTCGAGGCCGACGAGCTGCACCGGATCGTCGACCTGATGCGCGACCTGCGGGGCTCCGGCGCCCGCCGGCACGTGCGGGAGGAGATCCCGTTCTACACCGGCCGCCGCCGCTCGGTCGCGGACATCGTCAACGGCCTCGTCTGACGCGCGGTCGCCCGCCGGAGGCTTCACGCCGCCGGGGTGGGACGGGGCGGCGGTGGCTGGTGTTCCCCACCGGGCGCACCGCGCGGCCGGGGCGAGGCGGGCGGCGGTGGTTGGCGTGCCGGCCCTGTCGAGCTGCCCCGTGGGGTGGGGCGGTGGCCGGCCCGGTGGCGGTCTCACCGGTGGGGGCGGTGGCCGGCCCGGTGGCGGTCTCACCGGTGGGGGCGGTGGCCCGCCCGGTGGTGGTCTCACCCGTGGGGCAGCTCGACAGCGACCCGATGATCCCGATGCGCGGGCCGGCCGGGGTCGCGCCCCGGAGGGATGGGGACGCGGCCCCGGCCGGGGCTCCGGTGCGGATCAGACGACGGTCGTACAGGTGGGCGTCGGCGTGCTGTTGGTGCCGGACCACGAGCCGAGGAAGCCGAACGTGGTGCTCGCCCCGGGGGCCAGCGACCCGTTGTGGGCCGCGTTGCGGGCGACGATCCGAGTGCCGCTGGTGGTCACGGTCGCGTTCCAGGCCGACGTGACCTGCTGGCCGTCGGCGTAGGTCCAGGTCACGGACCAACCCTTGACGGCCCCGCCGCCGGCGGTCACCGTCACCTCACCCTGGAAGCCTCCGCCCCACTGCCCGGTGACCCGGTAGGTGGCCGTGCAGGCCCCGGCCGGCGGCGGCGTCGTCGGCGGCGCAGTGGTCGGCGGCGCAGTGGTCGGCGGGGGAGTGGTGGGCGGCGGCGTCGTCGGCGGCGGGCTGGTCGGCCCGCCGGAGAAGTCGACGTCGCTGCACAGGTAGTAGGACTGGTCCAGGTGGCTGGCCTGCCAGATGGTGTAGACGACGTGCCGCCCGGTCCGCCCCGGCGCGTTCGCCGGGATCTCGATGGAGACGCCGGTGGGCTCCGGCTTCCACCCCGACGCCGGGGTGTTGCCGATCTGGCCGACCAGTTCCAGGTCGTCCCAGCCCAGCGGCTCGGTGAGCGCGTCGAAGCCCTGCTTCGTCACGTACACCCGGATGTAGTCGGCGCCGTGACTGGCCTGGTCGTACAGGCGGACCCGGAAGTTGCTGGAGACCGGGGCGGTCTTCCAGGCGCCGACGGTGTCGAGGGCGTCGTAGCGACCGCCCTCGGTCCGGCCGCCGGAGCAGAGCTGGCCGTTCGGGATGGCGGCCTGGTGGTTGCCGGCGACGCCCTCGCGGAACAGTCCGTTCCAGTTCCACATGGCGTTCGGGTTGGCCTGCCAGGCCTGCCAGCACATCGGGTCCTCGGTGGCCATCCGGGGATTCTGGAAGTCGCTGCCCCAGCGTTGCCAGCAGCCGTAGTTGCGTGACGCGGGGTCCACGACGGATCCGTGCGCCGACACCGGGTTGGCCAGGGCCGTGGTCAGCAGCAGCACGGCGGTCGCCGCGACGGCGAGCAGCCAGGCCAGGCGGGATGATCGAAGTTGAGTGGACATGGAGCCCCCGGGGGGAGAGGTCGGACGACGACGCCCGGACGGCCCGGGAGTTGCCCCTCCCGTGCGCGCTGCGTGGCTTCCGCGACGGCTCTGCCCGGAGGCTGTCACATTTATCGGCCTCGGTCAATGCCTTCCCGGCGCATCGGGGTGTGCGGGATGCCGTCCTCGACGTACTCGGGGCCGCTGACGGCGAAGCCGTGGCGGGCGTAGAGGCCGACCAGGTGGGACTGGGCCCCCAGCACGCAGGGGCGGTCGCCGACCAGCTCCAGCGCCGCGGCCAGCAGCCGGGCCGCGTGTCCGCCGCCGCGCGCCTCCGGGGCCACCACCACCCGCCCGATCCGCGCCACGCCGCCCGGGTCGGCGAGGATCCGCAGGTACGCCAGGGGCGCGCCGCCGTCGTCGAGCCAGAGGTGCCGGGTGTCCGGCTCGACGTCGCGCCCGTCGAGTTCCGGGTACGGGCACGCCTGCTCCACCACGAACACGTCGATCCGGAGCCGGAGCAGATCGTGGAAGGTGCGGGCGTCGAGTTCGGCGAACGAGGCGGTCCTCGTCACGGGGGTCTGTGGCACCCCGCGATGGTAGGTCGCGCCCGCCGGCCGGTCGGCCGCCGCCCCGGCCGCCGTCCGGCCCGGCCGCCGGCGTCAGGCGGGGCGGGCGCCGACCGCGTCGCGGATCTCGGCGCCCTGGGCGCCCTCTTCCGCACGGGCGCAGTGCGCGCAGCAGAAGAACCGGCCGGACACCTCCACCCCGTGCCCGACGATCTTGACCTGGCAGTGCTCGCAGATGGGCGCCAACTTGTGTGCGGCGCACTCGAAGCAGTCGAAGGTGTGCACGTCACCGCTGACGGTCCGCACCTCGAACGCCATCCAGTAGTCGTTACCGCAGACCTCGCACGTCGCCACGACGCAACCCCCCGAATCCGACACGTTTCCCCCAAGCCTGCGGCACCGGATCGCGCCGGGCGGGCGAAACCGCCCAGGTCACTCCGGTCCGGCGGCGTGTCGCCCCCGGCGTGTCGGGCGTTGTACCGGGTGACCGCGCACGACCCCGGAGGAACACGACATGATCAAGCGGAACAAGCTCTTCGGCAACCAGGTACGGGTCACCTTCAGCCTGCCCCGCGACACCCCGCCCGGCGCGGTCAGCGTGGTCGGCTCCTTCAACGGCTGGGAGCCGGGGCGGCACGAACTGGTCCCCCGCCGCGACGGCACCCGGACGGTCACCGTACGGCTCGGGCCGGGGGAGTACCGCTTCCGCTACCTCGCCACCGGCGGGGTGTGGCTGGACGACGACTCCGCCGACCGGGTCGACGAGCGGGGCAGCCTGCTGCTGCTCTGACCGTCACCCTGCGTGCTCGACCCGCCGAAGTTTCATCGACAGGAGTCTTTACTGTTAACAAGGTTTAATTTATGTTGGAGGGCATCTCACCAGGCATGAGTCTGAAGGAGCTGCCACCATGCGTCGAAGAATCACCATCCCGCTCGTGGCGACGGGCGCCGTCGTCTCCGCACTGGCCGTCGCGGCGCCCGCCCAGGCCCACGGCTACGTGTCCGGCCCGCCGAGCCGCCAGGCGCTGTGCGCACAGGGGCGGGTCCCCGACTGCGGGCAGATCAAGTACGAGCCGCAGAGCGTCGAGGGCCCGAAGGGGCTGCGCAGCTGCCACGCGGGGATCGCCCAGTTCGCCGTCCTGAACGACGACAGCCGGGGCTGGCCCGCCACGTCGGTGGGCAGCTCCGTCACCTTCACCTGGACCAACACCGCCCGGCACGCCACCAGCAACTGGGAGTACTTCGTCGGCGGCACCCGGGTCGCCGTCTTCGACGGCGGCGGGCAGCAGCCCGGCGCCACCGTCTCGCACACCGTCAACCTGGGCGGCTACCCGGGGCGGCAGAAGGTCCTCGCCGTGTGGAACATCGCGGACACCGCCAACGCGTTCTACTCCTGCGTCGACCTCCAGGTCGGCGGCGGCAACCCGTCGCCCACCCCGAGCCCGACGCCGCCGCCCCCGTCGCCCACGCCGACCCCCACCGCCGCCCCGACCACCCCGCCCGCGCCGGGCGGCACCTGGACGGCGGGCCGGGCGTACCAGGTCGGTGACCAGGTCACCTACGGCGGCCTGACGTACCGCTGCCGGCAGGCGCACACCGCGCTCCCCGGCTGGGAACCGCCGCACGTGCCGGCGCTCTGGACCCAGGTCTGACCGGACGGGTGCGGCCCGCCTCGGCGCCCGCCGCACCCGTCACCCCTTCCCGGATCGGAGTACGCCATGCGACGGCTGCCCACGGTCGCCCTGCTCGCCGCCCTGCTGCTGGTGTCCGGCTGCGCCGCGCAGACCGCCCCGGCGTCGCCCGCCCCCGCGCCGCCGGTAACGGCCGCGCCCGCCGCGACCGGGATGAACGGCCTCGACGTGGTCTTCCTGGCCACGCTGGCGGCCCACACCGAGCAGACGCTGGAGATGGTGCGGCTCGGCCGCGACCGGGTGACCGACCGGGAGCTGCGCACCCTGGTCGCCGCCATCGAGGTCACCGAGTCCGACGAGCTCGCCAGGATGCGCGGCTGGCTGCGGGACGCCGGACCGGCCGCCGCCGAGGCCGCCCGCCGGCACGACCACGGAGACCACGGCACCGCCGCCGAGGACATGGCCCGCCTGCGGGCCGCCCCGGACGGGCAGGTCGACCGCGTCCTGCTCGACCTGCTCGCCCCGCACCAGGACGCGGCGGCCGACCTGGCCCGGGCGCACCAGACGGTCGGCGCCGATCCGCGGGTACGCGACTTCGCCCGGCGCGTCGAGCAGTCCCGTACGGCCGAGGTCTCGCTCATGGCCGGCCTGGCGGCGGGCCGGCGGGCCTGACCTCCGGGCGCGCCGCCGTCGGCCCGCGACCCGGCGGAAGGTCCCCGGACCCCGCCGCCGGCGGACGCCTCAGGCGTCGGCGCGCGGCTCCAGCCGGATGGAGACGGAGTTGACGCAGTGCCGGGTGTCCTTCGGGGTGAAGCCCTCGCCCCGGAAGACGTGCCCGAGGTGGCTGTCGCACCGGGCGCAGCGGATCTCGGTGCGGGCCATGCCGAGGCTGCGGTCCTCGATCTCCTTGACCGCGCCGGGGATCGCGTCGTCGAAGCTGGGCCACCCGCAGTGCGAGTCGAACTTCGTGTCGCTGGGGTAGAGCTGCGCGCCGCAGGCCCGGCAGTGGTAGGTCCCCGGCGTCTTCGTGTCGACGTACTCGCCGGTCCACGGGCGCTCGGTGCCGGCCTCCCGCAGCACCCGGAACTCCTCCGGGCTGAGCCGGACCCGCCACTCTTCCTCGGTACGGGGCAGTTCACTCTCCACGGTCATGCCTCCAGAGCCACTCACAGATTCGGATGAAAGTACCCGCACCGAACAGGAACAGGCCCCGCGGCCTGGGAATTCCGGTACGGCGGGTGCGGCCGTCAGTAAGTGCCGGGGTCCGACGTCTAGGAGGCAGACCGGCTCAGCGCGCGGGAACGACCGTACTCGGCGAGGGCGTGAAAAGCGGCCTTGGGCGTCCAGGAACCGTCCGGCAGCACCCGCACGATCCCACGTGCGGCCAAGTCGTAGTCGTGCTCAGGATCGCCGGTGGTCGGCAGGTGCCGATTCGCGAAGGTGTACACGAACGCCGCCTCCACCCCGCCAGCCTCGTAGTCGCGCAGCAGGTCGACGACGTAGCGCGCCTGGCCTTCCTCGTCGCGCTCCAGCTCCGCGGTCAGCTTCACGGCACGGCCGTGCTCGTCGTACGCCACCGGTTCCGCCCCGCCGGCCACGTCGGCCGCGCCGCGGAACGTGCAGCAGCCGAATTCGGTCGCGGCGTACGGCTTGCCCTGGCCCACCGCCGCCGCCAGGGTCTGGGGGAACGCCGCGGAGTTGGTCGCGTCGCGGTAGCCGGCGTCGCTGGCGATGATGTCGAACGGCGCCCAGTCGACGTCCTCGAACGGGATCGAGGCGTATCCGACGAGACCACCGAACCGCTCGCGCACCGCGGGTACCGCTTCGGCGAGGAAGTCGCGCACCGCGGCCCGGGCGGCCGGGACCGCCTCCCTCATCCGCATCGGATCGGTGAACAGCGCCATCCGCTCCTGCAGGTCACGGCCGGGCAGGAAGCCGTCGGTGAACATCGAGATCTCGGAACCGGTGAGGTACACGACCGAGGCGCCGCCGCGCCGCAGCCGTTCGGCCCGCTCGGCGCCGTCGAGCACGAACGCCATGAGCCCGTCGCGGTCGAGGCCGTTGGTGAACGGGCAGTACCACACCTCGAGCCCGATCTCGGCCGCGAGCCGCGCGGTCAGCTCCAGCCGGTCCTGGACACCGCCGGTGACACGGACCGCGTCGCAGTGCAACTCGTCGCGGATGACCCGCAGGTCGCGCCGCACAGTCTCGGGGTCGAACGGCTCGTGGGTGGTGGATCCGGCGCTCACGAAGCCGGTGTCGTAGTTCATGCCGAAGACGCGCATCAAGAGTTCCTCTCCCTCTTACGGTACGCCGCGTACCCTATAAGGTACGTCCAGTACCCTGCAAGACATGAGCACGAGGCGCCGGGGCGAGGAGCTGGAACAGGCGATCCTGCAGGCTGCGGCGGCGGAACTACGCGAGTCCGGGTACGCGGGGATGACGATGGACCGGGTCGCCGCCCGCGCCGGGACCAACAAAAATGCCATCTACCGCCGATGGCCGCGTCGGGCGGCCCTGGGCATCGCGGCGTATCGCCACCTGTCCGACGCCGTCATGCCGAACCCCGACACGGGCACCCTGCGAGGCGACGCACTCGAGATGCTCCGACAGGCCAACGAAACGTGGTCGTCCCCGCACGGCGCGGTCCTGCGCGGTCTGCTCGCCGCCGCGGCCGACGACCCGGAGCTGCTCACCCTCATGCGCGAGCGGTCCGGCGCGGACACCATGGACCGCGCGTGGCTCGGGATGCTCGAACGGGCCGCGGCCCGGGGCGAGGCGCCGGCGGCGGCCACCCACCACCGGGTGGCGACGACACCGATGATGCTGCTACGCGCCGAGTACGCGATGCGCGGCGTCCCCTCGGTCCCCGACGAGGTGCTGGTCGAGATCGTGGACGAGGTGTTCCTGCCCCTGGTGCGCGGCCGCGGCTGACGCGGCACCGACCGGATCGTCGGCACGGCGACGGACGGATCGGATGCCGCCACGGTCGCACTGATTCGGGCGGGACTCGCCCGCCAACGGTGCGCCGGACGTCGGGGGTGTGGCATATGGTCGCGCAATGGGTGGCACCAAGGCCGCGGCCGAACAGATCGAGGTGGCCGGGCGCGACGTCCGGCTGACCAGCCCCGACCGGGTGATCTTTCCGCAGCGCGGCTTCACCAAGGCCGACGTCTTCCACTACTACCTCGCGGTGGGGGACGGCATCATGCGCGCCCTGCGCGACCGTCCCACCACGTTGCAGCGCTTCCCCGAGGGCGTCGAGGGGGAGGCGTTCTTCCAGAAGCGGGTGCCCGCGCGGGGCGTGCCGCCGTGGGTGGAGACGGCCACCATCAGCTTCCCGAGCGGTCGCAGCGCCGCCGAGCTCTGCCCGGCCGACCTGGCCCACGTGGCGTGGGCCGCCCAGATGGGCACCATCGTGTTCCACCCCTGGCCGGTGCGCGCCGCCGACGTCGACCGCCCCGACGAGCTGCGCATCGACCTCGACCCGCAGCCCGGCACCGACTTCGCCGACGCGGCCTCCGCCGCCGGGGAGCTGCGCGGGCTCCTCGACGAGCTGGGCGCCACCGGCTGGCCGAAGACCTCCGGCGGCCGTGGCGTGCACGTCTATTTGCGGATCGCGCCACGCTGGACGTTCACCGAGGTCCGCCGGGCCACCATCGCGCTGGCCCGCGAGCTGGAGCGGCGCCGGCCGGAGCTGGTGACCACCGCCTGGTGGAAGGAGCAGCGGGGCGAGCGCGTCTTCGTCGACTACAACCAGATGGCCCGCGACCGCACGATCGCCTGCGCATACTCGCTGCGGGCCAACGCCCGGGCCACCGTGTCCACCCCGGTCACCTGGGACGAGCTGCCCGACGTCGACCCGGACGACTTCGACCTGCGCACCGTCCCGGCCCGGCTGGCCGAGCGCGGCGACGCGCACGCCGGCATCGACGACACCGCGTGGGACATCAGCCCGCTGCTGGAGTGGGCCGACCGGGACGCCGTTACCGGCCAGGGCGACATGCCCTACCCGCCGGACCACCCGAAGATGCCCGGCGAGCCGAAGCGCGTGCAGCCCTCCAAGGACCGCGACCGCCCCCGCTGACCGGCCCGCCCGACGCCGCCGTGCCGCCCCGCGGGTGCGAGGGCGTCACCGACCCGCCGTCACCGACGGGGCGCGCCCGCCGCCGTCAGCGCCGGTCGCCGTACGCCTCCACCGCCTCCTTGGCCGAGCGCAGGTCCGCGCCGGTCGCCTTCCGGTACGCGGCGATCGCCTTGATCTTGTCGCCCCGGGCCAGGTGCCGTCCCACCTCCGGCGGCACGGGCGAGGCGTCCACCACACCCAGGTGGTCCATCACCAGCCGGAGCCGGCGCTCGATCTCGGCGAGTCGGTACGCGGTCCGCGCCTGCTCGGCCCTGCCCGGCAACTGGGCGGCGAGCAGCGCGACGACGGCCACCATCGCGACGGTGAGGGCGATCTCCATGCGGCGATCGAAGCACACCCGCGCCATCCCGCCGCCCCCGCCCGGCCCGCCGCCCAGTCCGCCGGGCGGCGCTGTCGGATAACGATCAAGTAACGGGCGCGAACCTTTCCCGGCCCGTCGCCGCTCTCCCTGATCGTCGGCCCGACTGCGGGCCAGGGGAGGGCGTCGGATGAAGCTGGTGTGGAGGCGGGCCCGCGAGGCGCGGGGGCTGCTGCTCGCCGCGGTGGTCGCGGCCCTGGTGGCGGTCGCGTTGGTCACCGGGCTGTCCGACTACAACCGGCGGGCCGTCGAGGCCGGCCAGCGCGCGCTGCTCAGCGGGGCGTCGTTCGAGGAACGCAGCCTCCTGGTGAGCGGCGCGGCCGGCCGGGACGCGGCCGAGTTCGCCACCCGGGACCGGGCGGTCCGTGACGGGTTCGCCGCCGGCCTCGGCGGCACGCCGGTCACCGTGGGCGCCGCCCGGTACGGCGGTGGCCGCGAGCTGACCGGCGACCTCGGGCCCGTGGTCCCCGACGGCGACGACCCGGTCTTCGCCAGCCTGGCGACCCTCGACGACCTGCCCCGCCACGCCGAGCTGACCGGCGGCGCCTGGCCCACCCCGGGTGCCTCCCCGATGCAGGTCACGCTGCCCGAGAAGGTCGCCGGCGCGCTCGGGATGACCGCCGGCGACCGGGTGCCGATGCTGGACCGCCGGTCCGACGAGGCCAGCACGGTGGTGCTCGTGGGAACCTGGCGGCCCCGCGACCCGGCCGAGGCGTACTGGCGGCTGGCACCCGGCGTCGGGGCTGGCAGCGTCGCGGACCCCGGCACCTCGTACGGGCCGTTCGTGCTGGACCCGGCGGACTTCGTCGCCACCTACCCGGGGGCGGTGTCGGCGTCCTGGGTCGTCGAGCCGGACCTCGCGGCGGCGGCCGGCGCGGGCCGCCTGCCCGACGTGCGGCAGGCGCTCACCACCGCCCTCGCCGAGGTGCCCGAGGCGGCCGGGCTGGGCTCCTCCGGCCAGACCGTCACGGCGATCGACCGGCTCCTCGACCGCGTCACCCGGGCCGACCTGGTGGGCCGTTCCTCGCTGGCCACCCCGCTGCTGCTGATCGTCGTCCTCGGCGGGTACGCCCTGGTGCTCGTCGCCGCCCTGCTGCACGAGGACCGGCGGAGCCAGACCGCCCTGCTCCGGGCCCGGGGCGCCGCGCGGCGGCAACTGGCCGGCCTGGCGGCCCGGGAGGCGGCCCTGGTCGTCCTGCCCGCCGGCGTGCTGGGGCCCCTGATCGCCGGCGAGGCGCTGCGGCACGTGGGCACCGGCGGCGCCACCCCGCTGACGCTCGCCGCCGGCGACACCACGCTGGTCTGGGCCGCCGCGGCCGCCACCGCCGCCGGCTGCCTCGTCGCGATGGTCGTCCCGACGTTGCGCGGGGCCGGCACCTACGTCGCCGACATGGCGGCCCGGTCCCGGCCCACCCGCGCCGCGAGCGTCCAACGGGCCAGCCTCGACCTGGTGCTGGTCGGCTTCGCGGTGCTGGCCTGGACCCAGCTGCGCCAGTACTCGTCGCCGGTCGCCGGGGCGGCCGGCCGGCTCGGGGTGGACCCGCTGCTGGTCGCCGCGCCGACGCTGGGCGTGCTGGCCGGCGCGGTCGTGGCGTTGCGGCTGCTGCCGCCCGCGACCCGGTTCGCCGAGCGGTTCGTCGACCGCAGGCCGTGGACCGCCACCATGTTCGGCATGTGGCAGGCGGGGCGGCGCCCGCACGCCGGCCCGGTGCTGCTGCTCGCCCTCGCCGTCGGCGGCAGCACCCTGGCCTGGTCGCTGGTGACCACGGGCGAGCTGTCGCAGGCCGACCAGGCCGACCACACCGTCGGCGCCGACCTGCGGGTGATCGAACGCACCGGCTCGGCACCCGACGCCCGGGCCGGTCAGCTCGGCGCGCTGCCCGGCGTCGGCGAGGCGCTGCCAGCCTGGCGGGACGAGATCCGCCTCGGCCGCGGCGACCTGCCGACGACGGTGGTGAGCCTCGACGCCGCGGCCGCGGCCGACGTGCTACGGCTCAACGAGCGGCTGACCGACGAGCCGGCGCCGGCGCTGCTGGACCGGCTGACCCGGGCACGCGGCGCGCCGACCGGCCTGGACCTGCCCGCCGGCACCCGGTCGCTCACCGGCACGGTACGCACGCCCGTGCGCGCCGCCGTCACGCCGCACCGGGTCGGCCTCTGGGTGCTGCTGACCCGGGCGGACGGGCTGGCCTTCCGGCTGCCGGCCGGCAACAGCGGCAGCGACGGCCGGCCGGCGCCGTTCACCGTCGCCGTCCCCGCAGGGGAGGGCCCGGTGCGACTGTCCGGCTTCGAGGTCGACGGCGGGAGCGCGCGCGGGCAGGCGTACCGCGTGGAGGTGTCGGACCTGCGGCTGGTCGGCGCCGACGGCGCGGCCCGGCCGGTGTCGCTGGCCGGCGAGTGGGTGGCCGTCGACGGCCAGGGCAAGCCCGTCGGCGCGCCGGTCACGGCCACCGGCCTGAGCGCCGAGTGGGAGGTCGAGTACCGGGCGGGCGGCCGGTTCGCGTTCCAGCCGCCGAGCCGGTTCGCCGTGGTGCCGGCCGGCGAGAACCGGCCGGTGCCCGCGCTGATGACCCCGGCCGTGCGCGACGCGTTGAGCCTGGAGGCCGGTGAGACGGTCGACCTCGTGCTGTCCGGCGCGACGGTGCCGGTCACGCTGGTCGGCGAGCTGGACGAGGTGCCGTCCACGGCCGGCGAGGGCGTGCTGCTGGACCTGCCGGCGGCGGCGGAGTGGCTGCTCCGGGACCGGGGCGGCGTCCGGCCGGTCGCGGAGTGGTGGCTGAGCACCGACGGCGACGGCCACGCCGAGGCGGCCCGCGCGGCGGCCGGGTTGGCCGGCACCACGCTGCTCGACCGGCGGGAGGTGGCCGCGCGGGCCGCCGACGACCCGTACTGGCAGGGGGCCCGCACGGGGCTGCTCGCCGCCGCGCTCGGCTCGGTGCTGCTGGCCCTGGTCGGCCTGGTCGTCGACGTCTGGGCCACCGCCCGGCACCGGCTGGGGGAGTTCGCCGTGCTGCACACGCTCGGCGCCAGCCCCCGGCTGCTGGCCCGGGCGCTGCTGGCCGAGCAGACCTTCCTGGCCGGGATCGGCGTCGGCGTGGGCCTGCTGCTGGGCGCCGCGGTCGGCGCGACCATGGCCCCGCTGGTCATCCTCACGCCGTCCGCCGGCCGGCCGGTGCCGGAGGCCGCCTTCGTGCTGCCCTGGCTGCCCATCGGCCTGACCGCGTTCGGCCTGCTGCTGGCGGCACTCGCCTTCAGCGCGTTCATCGCCCTCGGCATCCGGCAGCGGGTGGCCGTGGCGCAGCTGCGGATCGGGGGAGACCGGTGACCGGGTGGAGCGTACGGACGACCAGGAGCGGAGACGGGGCGTGGTGAGCATCGGGGCGGTCGTCCGCCGGGTACGGGCGTACGGCGGGCAGTTCCTGCTCCTCGCGGCGCTGACGCTGGTCGCCACGCTGGTGATCAGCGGGGTGCCCAGGATCGTCAACGGGTACGCCCAGGAGGGCCTGCGGACGCACCTGGCCGCCGTGCCGCCGCAGCAGCGGGACGTGACGTACTCGACGGGGCCGCTCGTCGCGACGGAGAACGACACCTCCCTGGTGGCCGCGCACCAGGTCGACCTGGCGGCGCTGGAGAGCCGGCTGCCGCCGGTCGTGCGGCGGACGGTCGAACACCGATGGTTCACCGGGGAGACAGTGGCCGGCCGGGTGCGGGGGCCGGACCTGGCGGCGAAGAACCTCCTGGTCGACCTCGGCCTGCGCGCGGTGCCCGGGATCGAGGAGGCCGGCACGCTGGTCGAGGGGCGCTGGCCGGCCGACGCGCCGAAGGGCCAGCCGATGCAGGTGGCGCTGGCCGCGGAGGTCGCCCGCAAGCTGAACCTGCGGCTCGGCAGCCGGCTCACCCTCATCTCGCCGGGGCCGGCCTCGTCCGACTCCCCGCCCCGCGTCCAGCTCACCGTGGTCGGTCTCTTCCAGCCCCGCGCCGACACCGACGGGCTCTGGGACGGCCTGCCACCGCTGCTGCGCGTCGTCGAGCCGGTGGGGGACGGGGAACCCTTCATCGCCGTGGGGGTCGTCGACGGCGCCGCGCTGAACCGCCAGGCCGCCGCCGGCTGGCCGCTGACGTTCAGCTGGCGCTACCGCCTGGGTGCCGAAGGCATCGACGTCCGCGAGCTGGACCAGGTGATCGACGGCCTCCAGCAGCTGACCCGGGAGGCGGCCGGGCGCAACGTCGTCCAGGGGCTGGACATCCCGCTGCGGCAGTTCTCCGCCGAGACGGACAGCGCCCGGACGGTGCTCGGGGTCATCGCCGCGGGCGTGCTGGCCACGCTGACCGGGCTCGTCGTGCTGGCCGCCGGGTTGCTGGTGCGCCGCCGCCGGGCGGAGTTCACCCTGCTGCGCGCCCGGGGCGGGGCGGCCACCACGAGCGCGGGCCGCAGCCTGGCCGAGGCGCTGCTGGTGGTGCCGCCCGCCGGCGCGCTCGGCTGGCTGGTCGGCGGCCTCGCCCCGGGGGCGCCGGGCGAGACCCGGTGGCTCGCCGTCGCCGCGACCGTCCTGGTGGCGTCGGCGCTGCCGGTGGCCACCCTCGCCGCGTCCACCGGCGGCGCCGGGCGCAACGACCTGATCCGGTCGCGCCCCTCCGCGCGTCGCCTCACGGTGGAGGCGGGACTGCTGGTCCTCGCGGGCCTCGCGGTCGTGCTGCTGCGCCGCCGCGGCCTCACCCCCGGGGAGGTCGATCCGCTGCTGGTCTCGGTGCCGGTGCTGCTGGCCGTGGCCGCGGCGGTGGTGGCGATGCGGGTGTACCCGTGGCCGCTGCGGCTGGTCAGCCGGCTCGCGGCCCGGGCCCGGGGCAGCGTCGCCTTCCTGGGCACCGCCCGGGCCGGCCGCTCCGTCGTCGTCCTGCCGCTGGTGGTCGTCGTGCTGGCCATCGCGACCGCGGCGTTCTGCGCGGTGACGGCCGCCGGGATCGAGGCGAGCCGGGACCGGGCCGCCAGCCGGGTGGTCCCCGCCGACGCCCTGATCCTGGGGGAGCGGATCGCCCCGGACACGGGCGCCGAGCTGGAGCGGCTGCCGGGGGTCCGCGCCGCGAGTCCGGTGCTGTACGAGGCGGGCCAGCGCCTGGCGAAGGACGCGGTCGGCACCGAGACCCGGCTCGGCGGGGTGACCGTGCTCATGGTCGACGGTCCCGCCCTGGCCCGGATCGCCCGGGAGGCCGACGTCGACGTGACGGTGCCGGCGGCGCTGCTCGCCCCCGCCGGGGGAGCCGGCCCACTGCCCGCGGTGGTCTCCCCGACGGTCGCCGCCGAGCTGGCCGACGCCGGCCTGGCCGGCTCCGCCTTCGTCAGCGCCCAGGGGCAGCGGTACGAGTTCCGGGTCGCCGCGCAGGCGGAGAGCTTCCCGCTGCTGCGCGCGGACAGCAGCCGGTTCGTCGTCCTGCCCTGGCAGTCCCTGCCCCGGCGGGACTACGCCGCCGTGCCGACCGGCTTCCTGGTGGCGGGCGACGACCTGGACGGCGACGCGCTGCGCCGGGCCGGCGACGCGGGACAGTCCCGCTTCCAGACCGGCGGGACGGTCACCGGCCGGGAGCGCCCGCGCGGCGTGGAGGTGCTGACCTTCGCGGACACCCGCCGGCAGGTGGGGGAGGGCGGCGCGAACGGGGTGCTCGCCTTCGGCTTCACCGCCGGCGCGGCCGGTGGGACCGTGCTCGGCCTGCTCGCGATCGCCTTCACGGTGCTCGCCGGGGCCCGCGAGCGCGGCCAGGTGCTCTCCCGGCTGCGCACCCTCGGCCTGTCCCGACGCCAGTGGCGCGGGCTGCTGCTGGTGGAGCTGGCGCCGCTGGTGGGCGTCTCGGTGGTGACCGGTGCGCTGGTGGGCACGGCCCTGCCGCTGTTGCTCACCCCGGTGCTCGGCCTGTCCGCCTTCACCGACGGCGTCGAGGTCCGGGTGGCGTTCGAGCCCGGCCTGGCGGCCGCGGTCGTCGCCCTCGGGGCCCTCGCCCTCGGCTTCGCGGTCGCCGTCGAGGCCCTGAACAACCGCCGGATGCGCCTCGGCGAGGTGCTCCGGCTCGGAGAGGAGAACTGACAATGACCGCTACCGCGGAGACCACCGCCGTGCCGGACCTGGCCGCCCTGCAACAGCGGGCCGCCCAGCGCGCGGCCGAGCGGGCCGGCGGCCGGGACCGGTTGCGCGGGCACATCGTCTGCGACGGGCTGGTCCGGATCTTCAAGACCGAGGGGGTGGAGGTGGTCGCCCTGCAGGGGCTCGACCTGGTCATCGACCGGGGCGAGCTGGTGGCGATCGTCGGTGCCTCCGGTTCCGGGAAGTCGACGCTGCTGAACATCCTCTCCGGGCTGGACACGCCCACCGCCGGCATCGCCCGGGTGGGGGAGTACGACCTGCTCAACCTCTCCACCCGGCGGCGACTGAGCTACCGGCGGAGCATGGTCGGATTCGTCTGGCAGCAGACCGGCCGCAACCTGCTGCCGTACCTGACCGCGGTGGAGAACGTCGAGCTGCCGATGCGGCTCGCCGGGCGGCGGGGCGGCCGGCGGGCCCACCGTGAGCGGGCCCGCGAGCTGCTCGACATGGTCGGGGTGGGGCACTGCGCCGACCGGCGGCCCGGGCAGCTCAGCGGCGGCGAGCAGCAGCGCTGCGCGGTCGCGGTGGCGGTGGCCAACGATCCCGAGGTCCTCTTCGCCGACGAGCCGACCGGCGAGCTGGACGAGGCCACCGGAGCCGACGTCTTCGCGGCGCTGCGCACCATCAACGCCGAGCTCGGCGTCACCATCGTGGTGGTCACCCACGACCACGCCGTAGCCACCCAGGTCCGCCGCACCGTCGCGATCCGCGACGGCCGGACCGCCTCCGAGGTACGCCGGACCGCGCGGATCGGCGCGGACGGCAGCACCGAACTGGTCAGCGAGGAGTACGCCGTGCTCGACCGCAGCGGCCGGATGCAGCTGCCGGCGCCCTTCGTGGACGCGTTGTCGCTGCGCGACCGGGTGCGGCTCAACCTTGAGCCGGACCACGTGGAGGTGCGCCCGGGCGACCGGACGCCGGACGAGCCGGAGGCGAACCGGTGAGCGGGCGGGTCGTCGTGGCGCTGAGCGGTCGGGAAGCCGCCGCGCCGGGCGGGCGGGGAGCCGCCGCGCCGGGCGGGCGGGAAGGCCGCGCGGCGGGCGGGCGGAAGGCCGTCGCCGTGATCGGGCGGGGCATCAGTCGGTACCGCGTGGCCAGGTCGGCCGGCCGCGCCGAGCACAGCGGGGCGGAATCATGAGCGAGCGGGACGTGACGCGGGACGGCCGGGCGACCGGGGCGGTGGCGGGCGCCACGGTCACCGACGAGGTGGTCCGGGTGGAGGGGGTCAGCCGCACGTTCGGCCGTGGCGAGCACGCCGTGCACGCCGTACGGGACGTCTCGTTCTCGGCCGGGCGGGGCGAGCTGGTCGCCGTGCGCGGGCGCTCGGGGGCGGGCAAGACGACCCTGCTCAACCTGGTGGGCGGGCTGGACCGGCCCGACTCGGGCCGGGTGGTGGTCGCCGGGCACGACGTCACCGGCGCCGGGGAAAAGGAGCTGCTGGAGCTTCGCCGCGGCACGGTCGGCTTCGTGTTCCAGACCTTCGGGCTGGTGCCGATCCTGTCCGCCGCCGAGAACGTCGGCGTACCGCTGCGGTTGGCGCGGGTCCCGGCGGCCGAGCGGGAGGAGCGGGTGGCGGTGCTGCTGGAACTGGTGGGCCTCGGCGGGCACGCGGGCCAGCGGCCGTACGAGCTCTCGGGCGGGCAGCAGCAGCGGGTGGCGGTGGCGCGGGCCCTGGCCAACGAGCCGGACCTGCTGATCGCCGACGAGCCCACCGGCCAGCTCGACTCCGAGACCGGCCGGTCGATCATGGACCTGCTCCGGGCGGTCGTGCACGCCCGCGGGATGACCGCGCTGGTCGCCACCCACGACCCGACCCTGATCGACCTCGCCGACCGCGTCCTCACCCTCCGCGACGGCCACCTCCTCCCCACCTGACCACCCCGCGCGCCCGCCTGCCGCCCTCCCGCGAGTCCCGCCCGGCCTGGCCCGGCCCGCCGCGCCGATCATGCAGTTGTGGTGGCCTTCTTCACATGTTTCGCACCCCTTTGTCGGGCACCACAACTGCATGATCCAGGGGCGAGGGGCGAGGGGCGAGGGGCGAGGAGGCGGGTCAGAGGGGGAGCTTCAGGCCCTCGTGGGTGGGGAGGAAGCCCAGGCTCAGGTAGAAGCGGTGCGCGTCGTGGCGGGTCTTGTCGGTGGTGAGCTGGACCAGGGCGCAGCCCCGCTGCTTCGCCTGGTCGACGGCCCAGGTGATCATCTGCCGGCCGAGGCCCCGCCCGCGCAGGTCGGAGCGGACCCGGACCGCCTCGATGAGCTGCCGCTCGGCGCCGTGCCGGCCCAGGCCGGGGATGTAGGTGAGCTGCATGCAGCCGAGCGGCTCCCCGTCCGCGTCCGCCACGATCAGCTGGTTGCGCGGGTCGGCGTCGATGTCGGCGAACGCCTTCTCGTACGCGGCGTCGACCTCTGTGAAGTCGCGGGTCCTGCCGAGCACGTCGTCGGCGAGCAGGGCGATCACGGCGGGCAGGTCGGCCCGGGTGGCCTCGCGGAAGATCACGTCACTCATGCCGCCCAGCGTGGCACAGCGAACCGGGCCGATGAGCGGGCGGCGCTGGCGGGCGGGGGGCAACATGGCTGTCCATGGACGTCCTGCTGCTGCCGTTCCGGTTGATCTACCGAGGGCTGGTCTGGTTCGCCAACTCGCCCCGGACGTTGATCATCTCGTACCTACTCATGATCGTGGTGGCCGGCGTGATCTACGGCCAGGTGGAGAACCGCAGCGCGGCGGACGCCGTCTGGTGGGCGGTGGTGACCGCGTCCACCGTCGGCTACGGCGACATCTCGCCGGTGAGCTGGCAGGGCCGCACCCTCGCCGCGCTGCTCATCTCGACCATGGTGCTGCTGGTCATCCCGTTGATCACCGCGCACTTCGCCAGTCAGCTCATCGTCGACGACGACGCCTTCGAGCACGAGGAGCAGGAGCAGCTCAAGGCCGACGTGCGCCGGATGCGGGCGCTGCTGGAGGAGATCGCCGCGCGGCAGGGCATCGACCTGCCCGACCTGCCGCCGGAGCGGCCGGTCAGCGCGCCGGGCAGCGCAGCCCTTCCCTGGGCACCGTCAGGTCGATCAGGTAGGCGTCGACCGCCTCGTTGACGCAGGAGGTCTGCGGGTACGCGGTGTGCCCCTCGCCCTCCCAGGTGAGCACCCGGCCCACGCCCAGCATCGCGGCCAGCGCGGGGGTCTGCTCGTACGGCGTCGCGGGGTCGCCGGTGGTGCCCACCACCAGGATCGGCGGCGCCCCGTCGGCCCGGCCCGTCGGGTACGGGTCGCGACCCCCGGGCCACTCGGTGCAGGAGAGCAGACCGACGGCCAGGGCCGGACCGAACATCGGGTACTTCGCCCGCCACTGCGACTGGAGCTGCCGGATCCGCTCCCGGCTCGGCTTCTCCTCCTCGTCGGCGCAGTTGACCGCCAGGTTGGCGTCGAACATGTTCGAGTAGCGCCCGTCGGAGTCCCGGTCGGCGTACGCGTCGGCGAGGCGGAACACGTCCTCCGGGTCGCCGCCCTCCAGCTTGTCGATGGCGCGGGCCAACTCCTGCCAGCCCGACTCGGTGTAGAGCGACGAGATGATCGCGTAGAAGACCCAGCCCGCGGTGGCCTCCCGGCCGTCGTCGCCGCGCACCGGGGACACCCGCGCCTTGTCGATCGCCGAGGTGACCCTGGCCCGGGCGTCCGGGGCGATCGGGCAGCGCCCGGCGTTGGCCGCGCACCACGTGGTGAAGTTGCCGAAGGCCCGCTCGAAGCCCTTGGCCTGGCCCTCCGAGCCGGCGACCAGGCCCTGCCGCGGGTCGACCGCGCCGTCGAGCACCAGCGCCCGCACCCGCTGCGGGTAGAGCTGGGCGTAGGTGGCGCCGAGCAGCGTGCCGTAGGAGTAGCCGAGGTAGGTCAGCTTGTCGTCGCCGACGGCGGCGCGGACCGCGTCCATGTCCCGGGTGGCCTGCTCGGTGCCGTAGAGCGGCAGCTGGTCGCCGTAGCGGTCGCCGCAGCCGCGCCCGATCTTCCGGCTGAGCGCGACGAAGCCGTCGAACGACTCCTGGCTCCGCGGGTCGGGGTCGTAGCCGAAGCTGGCGTCCAGGTCGGCGTCGGGGATGCACCTGACCGGGCTGGAACGGGACACCCCGCGCGGGTCGAAGCCGACGATGTCGAACCGGTCGGTGATCGAGGCGGGCAGGCCGCCGAACGCCGGGCCGAAGGAGAGGTAGACAGCCGTGTCCACGCCGGAGCCGCCGGGCCCGCCCGGGTTGACGACCAGCGAGCCGATCCGGTCGCGCTGCTTGGTGGACCGGGCCCGCAGCAGCGCGATCTCGAAGGTCTGCCCGGCACCCGGGCCGGTGGTGGCGCCGGCGCCCGGGCCGGTGGTGGCCCCGGCACCCGGTCCGGGGGTGGCCCCGCCGCCCGGCTCCGTGTCCCAGTTGCGCGGCACCTTGATCCGGGCGCACTCGTAGCGGATGTTCGGCGCACCGCGCCCGACCAGCTCCTCGGCCACCTCCGGGCAGGCCCGCCACGTGGGCGCCGTGCCGGGGGCGGCGGCCTCGCCGCCGGCCTCCGTCCGGGGCGCGATCGCCGGGAGGGTGCAGCCGGCGGCGACCAGCGCGGCGGTGGCCAGCCCGGCGAGGGTGAGCCGGAACCGGCGGAGCCGGTCGGGAGTGCGGGTCACGAGCGAGCCTCCGGGATCGAGTCGACGGCCAGGCTACGCCGGCCCGGCGGCGGACCCCACGGTCACCGTCGGGTCGCCGCGCAGCACCTGGTCCACGTCGAACCGTACGGGCCGGTCGAGCTGGTCGTAGCGGCAGGAGCGGGCATCACGGTCGGGCCGCCAGCGGACGAACCGGGCGGTGTGCCGGAACCGGTCGCCCTCCATGGCGTCGTAGCCGACCTCGACCACCAGCTCGGGGCGCAGCGGCTCCCACTCCAGGTTGCGGGTGCCCGTCCAGCGGCTCACCCCGCCGGGGAGGCGCTGGCCGCGCTCGTGGTCGCCGTGCACCCACGGGTGGTCGGCGCCGACGTCCCGGTAGGGCTCCAGCTCCTCCAGCAGCTCCGCGCGGCGGGCCATGGTGAACGACGCGCTCACCCCGACGTGGTGCAGGACGCCGTCGTCGTCGTGGAGGCCGAGCAGGAGCGAGCCGACCACCGGGCCGGACTTGTGCCAGCGGAAGCCGGCCACCACCACGTCGGCCGTGCGGGCGTGCTTGACCTTGAACATGAGCCGCTTGCCCGGCTCGTAGGGCAGGTCGGCCGGCTTGGCGATCAGGCCGTCCAGGCCGGCGCCCTCGAAGACGTCGAACCAGCGGTGCGCGGTGTCGACGTCGGTGGTGACCTGGGTGACGTGCACCGGCGGGCGGACCCCGGCCAGCGCCGACTCCAGCCGGGCCCGACGCCGGGGATAGGGCTCGTCGAGCAGCGTCTCGTCGTCGAGGGCGAGCAGGTCGAAGGCGACGAAGTCGGCCGGCGTGGTCTCGGCCAGCATCTTCACCCGGGACGCGGCCGGGTGGACGCGCTGGGCCAGCAGCTCGAAGTCGAGCCGGGGCTGCCCGCCCGGCCCGTCGCGCCGGATCACGATCAGCTCGCCGTCGACCGCGCACCGCCGCGGCAGCTGGCGGCGGGCCTGCTCGACCACCTCCGGGAAGTAGCGGGTCATCGACTTGCCGCCCCGGCTGGACAGCTCCACCTCGTCGCCGTCGCGGAACACGATGCACCGGAAGCCGTCCCACTTCGGCTCGTAGGTCATCCCGGGCGCGGTGGGGACCCGCGGGACGCTCTTGGCCAGCATCGGCTCGACCGGCGGACTGATCGGCAGCTTCACGGCGACCAGTCAACCAGACCGCACCGACAGTCGTGAGGCAGATCACGGGTGGTGAAGGACCGGCGTGTCCGGCCGCGCGCCCCTCGTGCCGCACCGGGCGAATCGCAAAACCGCAGGTCAGAGCTACCTTCGCGGGGTGTCGGAGTGGGTCTGCGGGTGCTGCGGGCGGTGGCGGGTGAGCGTCGAGCTGATCCGGGGCCGCTACCGCTACCGGCTGGTGCGCCGCTATCCCCGCCAGTTCGGCGGCGGCAAGGACGTGCTCGGCGAGGCCGGCTCGGTGGCGGAGCTGGAGGAGTTGCTGCGCCGACGTACCCCCCTCGGCCTGGCCGACCTGCGCGAGGCCGCCTGACCCGCGGCGACCGGGCCCACCGGCCGCCCGGGCACCCCGGCGGCGACGGACCCGCCGGTGCCGACGGACCCGGTGGAGGTGGCCCGGCCGACCGGCCGGCGGCGGCCGAGGGCTGCGGCGACCGGCTCGGCTGCGGCGACCGGCTCGGCTGCGGCGACGGGCCGGCCGGTGGGTGCCGCGGTCACGATCCGTGGGGCAGTCTCGTCGGGACTGGCAGCGGCGCCACCGGGCGCCGCCACGGGGAGGAGGCGCGATGCGGTTCGAGGCCGGCACGGAGGTGGCCGCCGAGGCGGAACGGGTCTGGGCGGTGCTGGTCGACGTCGAGCGGTGGCCGGAGTGGACGCCCTCGGTGCGCCGGGCGCTACGGGGGGAGCCGGGGCCGCTCGCGGTGGGTGCCACGGCCCGGCTGGAGCAGCCGAAGCTGCGACCGGCGGTGTGGCGGGTCACCGAGCTGACCGAGGGGCGCTCGTTCTCCTGGGTCTCGGGCAGCCCGGGCGTGCGCACGCTCGGCGAGCACCGGGTGCTGCCGCTGCCCGACGGGCGCAGCCGCGTCGAGTTGGCCATCACGCAGTCCGGGCCGCTGGCCGGGCCCGTCGGCTGGCTCTACGGCGACCTGATGCGCCGCTACCTGCGGATGGAGGCCGACGGGCTCAGGCGTCGCTGCGAGCGGGACTGACCACCGCCTTCTCCAGCAGGGCGAGCCGGATGCCGTTCGGGTCCGGCCGGTGCCCGACGACCCGGTAGCCGTGCCGCTCGTACAGGCGCAGGTTCTGCTCGCTGTCGGCGCCGGTGAAGAGCGCGAAGCGGCGTACCCGGGCGGCGCAGGCCGCCTCCACCGCGCGCAGCAGCCGCCCGCCGACGCCCCGGCCCTGCTGGTCCGGGGCGACGGAGAGCCGGCCGACGTGCGCGGTGTCGCCGTCGACGTGCGCCCGGACGGAACCGACCAGCCGGTCGCCGAGCCGGGCGGTGAGCACCGTCGCCGGGCCCGCCAGCGCGGCCCGCACCTCGTCCAGGGTCTCGGTCAGCGGGGGCAGGAACGGGTCGGCGTAGCGCTGTGCCTCGGTGAGGTACGCGGCGCGCTGCACGGTGAGGATCTCGCCGGCGTCCGGGACGTCGGCGGGGACGATGCGCGGCTCGACGATCACCCCGACAGCCAACCACAGGTCGTCGGGCGGGCCGCCCGCACCGCCCGTACGCTGGCGGTGTCCGTCGAGCCGTGGGGGTGCGCCGTGCCGGCACTGACCTATCCGCACGTGGGCGCCACCGAGACCGGCGAGCTGCCGCCCGGTTGGCGGCACGTGCGGCACCGGGTCCGGTTGCCCGACTCCTGCTTCACGACGGCCGGGGACGTCGTGCTCGGCTGGGGCCTGCACCGGGCGGCCGGCATCCGGATGGACGCCGACGCCGGCCGGGCCGCGCCCGGGGTCCGGGTGGTCTCCGGTCTGGGCGTCGGCCCGCTGCGGCTGGCCGCGCCCTGCCAGGTGGTCTGGGCCGTCGACGACGGGCGGCGGGCCGGCTTCGGGTACGGCACGCTGCCCGGCCATCCGGCGCGCGGCGAGGAGGCGTTCGTGGTGAGCCGCGACGCCGCCGGCCACGTCTGGTTCGAGGTGGTCGCGTTCAGCCGGCCGGACCGCTGGGTCATGCGCGCCGCCGGGCCGGCCGGCCGGGCCTTCCAGCGGGCGTACGCCTGGTGGCTCGGGCGCACCCTGCGCCGGCTCTGCGCCCGTCCCTGACCCGCACCGCGCCGCCCGTCGAGGCGGCGGTCGCCGGGCGGTCCGGCGATCAGCGACACGACCGGCGGCGGACCGGCGTCAGAACCGGGCGAAGGAGCGGATCGGCATCCGCGGGCCGTACTTCGGCGCCTGGACGCCACCGGCCGCCAGCAGCACGCAGACCCGACCCCGGTGCCCCCGGAACGGCTCCAGCAGGGCCAGCATCCGGGCGTCGTCGCCGCGCGGCTCGCCCGCCAGGGCCCACGCCACCGTGTTCGGCACGTGGAAGTCGCCGACGCTGACCGCGTCCGGGTCCCCGTACGCGATCCGCACCACCTCGGCGGCGGTCCACGGGCCGATGCCGGCGATGGCGGTGAGCCGGCGGGTGGCCTCGGCGGAGTCCGCGCAGCGCTCCAGCCGGTCGGCGACGGCCGCCGCGCGGCGCAGCGTCTCGGCCCGGCGTTGCTCCACGCCGAACGGGTGGAACACCCAGTACGGGGTCGCCGCCACCGCCGCCGGGTCCGGCGGGAGCAGCAGCGGCTGCATCGGCCCGGGCGCCGCCTCGGCGAAGTGCCGCACCGTCGCGGCGTACGCCCGGTACGCCTCCTTGCCGGTCACCTTCTGCTCGAAGACCGCCCGCAGCAGCCGGGGGAAGACCTGCCCGGTGGCCGGCATCCGCAGCCCCCGGTGCTGGGCCGCGAGCCGCGCCACCACGGGGTGGGCGGCGGCGAGCGCCGCGAACCCGGTCACGTCGTCCCGGAGCCCGGCGACCGCGTCCGCCCGCTCCACCACCCGGTCGGCGCCCGGGCCGTAGCCCTCGGCGAGCAGGCCGCCGGCGACCGGCCGCAGGGCGAGGGTGGCCGGCCCGTCCGGGGTGCGGGCGGCCCACCAGAAGGTGCCGGCCGCGACGCGCGCGCAGGGGTCGTACGGGCTGAAGGTCAGCGCCCGGACCGACGCGGCCAGCCGGTACCCGGCGGGCGGGCGCAGCTCCCGCGTCGCGGCGGGCCGGGTCTCGGTCACCTCGCCACTGTGCCAGGTCCCGCCGCCGTCCGGTGCGTCGCCCACCTGCTCGGTGGTGCGGTGGCGGGCCGGCTCCCGCTGACCGTCCCGGCATCGTCGCACCCACTGAACGGCTGGGATTATCCAGGCAAATGGAACAGATAGGCGAGAATCACCACGGTTGTGCCTGGTCGGTTGTGAACCCTCTGGGGTCTTCTGGTGTCTCCCGGATGAACGCGCTGCTATCGTCCGATTCGCCGACGGGTGGCCCAGGGAGCGGTCGCCGTCACTGAGAGACCGGTGAGGATCGCGGCCTGGGCCTCCGGTGCCCGGCCGATTCGTCACCGCCTCGCAGGCAGTGCAACGGGGAGCTGTCGAAAGGGCATGCAGTGATGACTGTTGTTGCGGATGCTCGTCAGGAGCATGCCGTGTCGGCGGCGTCGCCTCGTCACCACCAGCGCTGACGATGGCCGTCGACACGACGGCCGTCCGATCAGGACGGGCCGAAGCATGATCGCTCTGCGGGTCTACCGCCTCCTTCCACCCGCCGCCCGGCGCCAGTTGCTCGGTCTGCTTCCGCAGCACCGCCGGCTCGGCCTCGTGCGGAGCTTCACGCGGCCGCGCGGCGGTGACACCGTGCACCCGACGGGAGCGCGGGTGTCGGTCGGCGACGACGGCGTCCGCACCCAGGCCGAGGTGGTCGCCGCGGCGACGCCGTTGGAGATGTGGCACCGCAACCTCACGGCCGTCACGTCGGCGCTGGACGCTGCCGGGATCGACTACCACTGCTTGCGCAACGACGACTACCTGCGCAGTTCCGTGGCCGTCCTCGTCGACCAGCAGGACGCGGTGCGTCGCCTGGTCCGCGCCGCGCCGGCGTTGTCGGGCGCGCACGTGCGTACCGTCGAGGTGCGGCCCGGGCGCAACCAGCCGAACCTGGCCCCGGCCGAGGTGATCCAGGTGTGGTTCCCGGTGACCGACGCCCGCGCGGGCGTGGTCCTGGGCGCGCAGTTCGCCTGCGAGATCGAGTTCTGGACGCGCGTGGGCGACGTCGTGCGCGCGCCCCGGCACAACGCGGTGATCGACGAGGCGCCGGCCCGGGCGGAGCCGGTGCGGGTCGCCGCGGCCCTGCTCAGCCACTTCGTCCCGGAGGCGGACGACCACGTCTACGGCACCCGCCGTGACCTTGCCGTCCGGGCCCCGGACCGGGTGGGCTTCCCGATCGACGCGGTGTTCACCTGGGTGGACGGTTCGGATCCGGAGTGGCTGCGGCGCAAGATGGCGGCGCAGGGCGCCCCCGACGGACCGCTGCACGCGGTGGCGGCCAACTCGTCGCGCTACCACAACCGGGACGAACTGCGGTACGCGATGCGCGCGCTGTACAGCTTCGCGCCCTGGCTGCGACGCATCTTCCTGGTCACCGACAGCCAGCTGCCGAGCTGGCTCGACCCGACCCACCCGACCATCACCGTCGTCACGCACGCCGACCTCTTCGCCGACCTCGGTTTCCGGTCGTCGTTCAACTCGCACGCCATCGAGTCCCGGCTGCACCGGATCGAGGGTCTGGCCGAGCACTTCCTCTACCTCAACGACGACGTGTTCCTGGGCCGGCCGCTGCTGCCGACCCACTTCTTCCACGCCAACGGGATCGCCAAGTTCTTCCCCTCCCCGGCGCAGTTCGGACTGGGCGAGGCCAAGCCGAGCGACCCGCCGGTGAACGCGGCCGGCAAGAACAACCGCCGGCACATCCAGCGGCAGTTCGGCGTCACCATCACGCAGAAGATGAAGCACACCCCGTTCGCGCTGCGGCGCAGCATCATGTACCAGATCGAGCAGATGTTGCAGGCGGACGTGACCAAGACGGCACGGCACCAGTTCCGTCACCACGGCGACCTGTCCATCCCGTCGTCGCTGCACCAGTACTGGTCCTACCTGACCGGCCAGGCGGTGCCGGGCGAGATCGAGTACGAGTACGCCGACCTCGGTCACCCCTCGACGCCCGCCCGCCTCGCCGAGCTGCTCGCCCGCCGCAACCGTGACGTGTTCTGCCTCAACGACACCGACTCCGATCCCGAGGCCTTCGCCGAGCAGGAGCGGATGCTGGCCGACTTCCTGCCCCGCTACCTGCCCTTTCCGGCGCCGTACGAGCTGCCCGACGAGGTGGTCGCCGAGCGCCGGAAGCTGGGCGCCAGCGCGCTGTGGCGGCAGTCGCGCGGCGCGGCCCGCCAGCGCCAGCAGGTGGATGCCCCGACCACGCCCACCCTCGCCGCCCGACGGCAGGTGGACGGCCAGACCGTGCCCGCGCTGCGGGTCGGTCCGCGGCTGGACGCGCCCACACTGCCCTCGATGCGCATCGCCGCCGCCCGGACGCAGCAGGAAACCGCGCCACCCGGTCGGGGAACCCACCTCGACCAGCGGGGACAGCGGCGGGATGCCTGAGAAGGTGCGGACCCGGTCCCGGTCGGGCGCCGGCCCAACGCCCCGACCAGCTCGTCAACATCTCTGCGAATCCTTAGTGGAGCCCACGTGGTAGGCCCTTCCCCCCAGGTCACGATCATCGTCCCGGTCTACAACGTCGCGGACTACCTGCCCGAGACGCTGGAATCGATCGCTGCCCAGACCGCCTTCGACCGGTGCCACGTCATCCTGGTCGATGACGGCAGCACGGACGGCTCCGACACGATCGCCAAGCAGTTCGCCGCCGAGCACCCGAACGTGACCGTGCTCCAGCAGGAGAACGCCGGCCCGGGCGCGGCCCGCAACCGGGCGCTGGACATGGCGGAGACCCCGTACGTCTCCTTCGTCGACTCGGACGACATCCTGCCGCCGCGCGCCACCGAGCTGCTGCTCAAGGCGATCGTGCAGAACAAGGCGAGCATGGCCATCGGGGACATGGACACCTTCCCGAAGCGGACGGCGTTCCTCTGGAAGAAGCCGTTCGGCAAGGGAGACCGCCTCCTGGAGAGCGTGGTCGACGCGCCCGACCTGGTCTTCGACGCCGGCCCGTGTCACAAGCTCTACGACCTCGCCCAACTCCGGGCGAACGGCCTGCGCTTCCGGGAGGGCGTGCACTTCGAGGACGCCTTCCTGGCCCTGCCGATGCTGCTCAAGGCCGAGCGCATCGCGCTCGTGGACGAGGTGGTCTACCAGTACCGCCGGCGCGTCAGCGGAACCTCGATCATGGACAACCTGTTCATCCGGGAGCAGAACTACTGGGACCACCTGGAGCTGTGCGAGACGCTCGCCGCGCTCCGCCCCGAGCTGGACGTCTTCCGCCGCGAGGTGCTGGAACGGTTCCTGGTACGCAGCTACCAGGGCTTCGCGATGCGCGCCCACACCCTCTTCGAGGACGCCGACCTGTGGAAGATCTTCGAGAAGTGCACTCGGATCTACCAGGACATCGACCCCTCCTTCATCGCCCGCTGGACGGCCGACACGCGGCACCGGCTGTCCTACCTGGCCTTCAAGTCCTACGACTTCGACCTCTTCGCCCGTCCCTGGACGAAGGTCCAGGGGATCGTCGCCTGCGGTGGTGAGCTGTACCTGGACTATCCGGTCACGCCGGCGCTGCTCCCGCTGACCCGGGTCAGCGCGGTGTCCGTGCGGCTGGAACAGGCACGGCTGTCGAAGGCGGGTGACACGCTGCGGCTGTCCGGGCACGTCCAGGTCAACGGGCTGCCCATGCACCAGCCGATCCGCACCCCGCTCGGGCTTCGGGTGCGCGGCAGCAACCTGACCGTGCCCGCCACCGTCGAGCGGCGCGGCGACCTGAAGTCCGCCGACCCCGGCCGCGAATGGTCCGGATTCGCCGCCGAGGTGCCCGTCGCGCAGTTGCGCAACGGCCAGCACGGCCTGCGACTCGTCTTCATGACCGAGACGGGCCAGGCGTCCCGGCAGTGCCTGATCTCGGCGGCCTTCCTGCGGGACGCCCCGGTGAAGCTCGCCGGGGACACCCGCATCCTGCCCGGCTTCGTCGGCCGGGAAAGCGCGACCCTGCTCGTCCAGAGGTCGGGTGGCGCCCGCGCGTGGCGGCGGACGATGCTGCGCAAGGACCTGCGCCACGTCGCGTCCCGTCGCCCGTTCTGGAAGCAGCGTCTGCTGCGGCTGGTCACCGCCCCGGTCATGAGCCGCCGCGACATCTGGCTCGTCGGCGAGCGCAAGGACACGGCCCAGGACAACTCCTGGCACCTCTTCAAGTACCTTCGCAAGGCCGAGCGCCGGCGCAACGTGTACTACGTGCTGGCGAAGGACAGCCCGGACCGGGAGCGGCTGAGCGGGCTGGGCAACGTCGTCGCCCACGACTCCTTCCGGCACAAGTTCCTCATGCTGCACGCCACCAAGATGATCAACTCGTACGACATCGACTCGTACATGCTCCCGTCGCGCTGGGAGCGGGGCCAGTTCCTCAAGCATCTGAACTGGCGGATCGGAGCGGCCCGCGTCTTCCTCCAGCACGGGGTCACGGACAAGGACGTCAGCGGCGGCCTGCACCGGGCGAAGACCGGGGTCGACCTGTTCGTCGCCGCGGCCGGCAAGGAGGCGGAGTACGCCGCCGAGTACTTCGACTACGGCGACGGCGCCCAGCGGCTGGGCTTCCCGCGCTTCGACGCGCTGGTGCCCGAGCGGGGCAACCGCCGGATCCTGCTCATGCCCACCTGGCGAAGCTATCTGGTCAGCCCGTCCTACAATCCCTCGCTGCCGCCGCGCTTTCCCTTCGAGACGTCCAGGTACGCCCAGTTCCTGCGGGACCTCTTCGGCAGCGAAGAGCTGAGGCAGACCCTCCAGCAGCACCGCTACACACTGGAGTTCCTTCCGCACTACGAGATGCGGAAGGTGTCGACGAGCATGGTGCCGGCGGACCCCTGCTTCGCCGTGGTGGATCAGACGCAGCGAAGCGTCCAGGACGCGCTGCGGCAGTGCGACCTCTTCATCACCGACTACTCCTCCACCGCCTTCGACGTCGCCTACCTCGGCACCCCGCTGATCTACGCACACTTCGACGCGGAGGAGTACTTCTCCATCGGCGGCTACCGGAGGGGCTACTTCGAGCACGCCGAGCATGGCTTCGGCCCGGTCTGTCAGACGGCGGAGGAGACCGTGCGGGCGATCATCTCGTACGTGAGGAACGGGTGTGCCCGGGAGGACGAGTACTCACGCCGGGTGACCGACTTCTTCGGCGTGCAGGACCGCGACAACTGTCAGCGGGTCGCCGCCGCCATCGCGGCCCTGCCGGGCCCGCAGCGATGACGGACGGACAGAGCCGCGAACCCGCCCGGGCCGTCGCCGAGCCGTCGGTGTTCGTCGACACCTACCGCCGGGTGCTCAGCCCGCAGGCCCGCCGGGCGATCGCCAAGCGACTCAGCCCGCAGACCCGGCACCAGGTCAAACAGTGGGTGGCCCAGGTCGCCGGCGGACAGCAGCCGTCGACCCGGCTGGCCCGCCGCCAGCCGGAGCTGCTGGCGGGCGCTGACCGGGCCCTGGTGACGGTGGAGCGCAGGACCCGGGTCGCCCTGGTCCGCCCGGACGTGTCGCCCTGGTCGGCCCGCGCGGGCAACCTGGCCGCGGTCACCGGGGCGCTCGCCGCGGCGGGTGTGGAGCACTTCTGCGTACGCGGGCTGCCCGACCGCAACGCGGTGGTCGCCGTCGACGCGGGGGATCGGGAGCGGGTGCACGCGGCGCTCGCCGATGCGTGCCGCCGGACGCCCGGGTACGTCGCCGAGGTCACGGGCGGGCAGGCGCGCTCGTCGCTGCCGGGCTACGAGCCGCAGGCCTGGCGACGGCTGCGCGACGCGGACGTGCTTCGGCTGACCTGGTACTGGACCGATCCCGGCCACTGCCTGGTGCTCGGCGCGCCGTACGGCTGCGACGTGGAGTTCTGGGCCCGACGGGAGGACCAGCTGGTCGCCCCGCGCCGGAACCTGGTGGCGCAGGAGTTGCCGGCGGCCGGCCACGCCGTCGACGCACCCGCCGACCTGTTCACCGCCCTCGGGCCGGCGAACCCGGCGGTGACGGTCCGGACCCGGCCGGAGTTCGCGATCCGGCGCCCCGACGACGTGACGTTTCCGGTCGACGTCGTCTACACGTGGGTGGACGGCACGGATCCGGCGTGGCTGCGCCGGCGCGCCGAGGTGGCGGGGACGCCGTACCACGCGGAGGCGGCGAGCGCGGCACGGTTCCTCAGCCGGGACGAGCTGCGCTACTCACTGCGCTCCCTGCACACCTACGCGCCCTGGGTGCGCAACGTCTACGTGGTCACCGACGACCAAGTGCCGCCCTGGCTGGATCCCGCCCGCCCGGGGCTGCGGGTGGTCAGCCACCGGGAGATCTTCCGCGACCCGTCGGCGCTGCCGACGTTCAACTCGCACGCCATCGAAAGCCAGCTGCACCACATCGACGGGCTGTCGGAGCAGTTCCTCTACTTCAACGACGACGTCTTCCTCGGCCGCGACGTCACCCCACGGGACTTCTTCCTGGCGAACGGCATCAGCAAGTTCTTCCCGTCCCCGGCGCTGGTGCCGCCCGGCCCGCCCTCGGCCGACGACATCCCGGCGTCGGCGGCCGGGAAGAACAACCGGGCCCTGATCGCCGAGCGGTTCGGCACGGTGCTGACGCAGAAGATGAAGCACATGCCGCACGCGCTGCGGCGCAGCGTGCTGTACGAGATCGAGGAGACCTTCGCGGCGCAGCACCGGGCGACCGCCGGCAGCCAGTTCCGCAGCGTCACGGACATATCGGTCGTCTCGTCGCTGCACCACTACTACGCGTTCCACACCGGCCGCGCCGTGCGGGGCGAACTGGACTACACCATCGCGGAGCTGTCCCACCCGGACACGCCCGCGCGCCTGGCGCACCTGCTCGCCAAGCGGGACCGCCACGTGTTCTGCCTCAACGACGCGTTCTCCACGGAGGAGGACCTGGCGGCCCAGGTCTCGGTCCTCACCCCCTTCCTGGACACCTACTTCCCGGTGCCCAGCCCGTGGGAGAAGTGCTGACCGTCGAGACGCGCTCGTCCGCCGTCAGTATCGGTCGTGCCGCTCAGGCGTCGGGTCGGGGCGCAGGTGGTAGCGCGCCGAGACCATCCGGTGGTCGGAGAGCGGGGACGGGGTCACGGTGCAGCCGAGCGGCGTGACGCCGGGGCCGGAGAACAGGTAGTCGATCTTGATGCTGCCGAACGTCGGTCGCATCCTGCCCAGGTCGCAGTCGGCGCCCAGGTCGTACAGCGGCTGCAGGATTTGTCGACGGCTGCCGGTCACGGTCGTGGCGGGGGTGGTGTTCAGGTCGCCGCCGATGATGGTCGGATATCCCCGTTCGTGGCCGCGGCGGGCTTCGGCGGCGAGCCGTGCGGCCTGCGCGGCCCGGACCCTGCCGTCCGGATCCTGCTGCGGGGTCGACAGGTGGGCACCGCAGACCTGGAGGCGGGGGGCGTGCAACCGGACGCAGACCGCCGACCGCCGCTCCATCCATCTGCTGCCCACGGGTTTCGGCGACGGGAGCGCGACGAGCCAGGACGCGTGGACGGTCGACGACCTGCCGGCGTCCGGCGCGGCGAGCCGCACCGCCACCGCCTGGCCGTACCGGTCCCCGCCCGTTCCACAGGTGACCGGCCGGTCCACCAGCGTGCCGCGCCTGACCGCGGCCGTCGAGGCTTGGCGGAAGTGCAGCTTCCAGCCGGCGCCGAGGCTGCGTTCCAGCGCGGGCAGCAGGTCCGCGCACATCTCCTGCAGCAGCAGCACGTCCGCTGAGCCACTCCGTGCCGCCTCGCCGACGGCGGAGGCGAGCTGCCGGTGCTGGTGGCCGGCGAGACAGCGCACCTTGCCGTTGGCGCACACGTTCCAGGTGAGCACCGTCAGCGGAGTCGGCGGGGGCGGTGCGGGAGTCGGCGCGGTGGACTCCACCGGCCGCACGGCGGCGGAGCGGTCCGCCGCGGGCCAGCCCGTGGACGCCGTCGCGCCGGCGACGGCGGTGAGGGAGCCGACCAGCGCGAGCACCACCGGCAGGGACCTCCACCTCGGCGCCACGCCGCCCCTCTCCCCGATGTCGGCGCATGGTGCTGTCGACCGTGGACACCCGCCGCAGCCGCCGCCGATCTGCCAGACTAGCGGCCCGCAGGCGTACGGGCGGACACCGGGGAACCGGCCCGGTGCGAGCAGCGGGCGGACCCCGATCGCCCCGGCGGCGGTGCGGAGTGCCCGCGCTGGCCGATCAACGGCCGACGGAGAAGATTCCCGGCGGCGGCGGGGTCGAGTCGGTCGCGTCGGCGTCGCGGACCACCCGCGCGCCCCCGGCGAAGCGGTCCAGCTCGTCGCCGGCCAGCACCCGGCCGGGGAACCAGTCCCCGGCGGCGCGCCGGGTCAGCTCGGGCACCGGCGGCTCGACCCGGCCGGCCACCAGCACCAGGTTGCCGTAGCGCCGCCCCCGCAGCACCGCCGCGTCGCCGATGAGGCAGGCCCGGGGCAGCACCGACCGGACCGTGGCGACCTGCCCCCGGGCGTGGCGCAGCGGCGGGCCGTCGGCGACGTTCGCCAGGTGGAAGCCGGTGGGACGCAGCACCCGGGCCACCTCGGCGGCGTACTCCACCGAGGTCAGGTGGGCCGGCGTGCGGGCACCGGCGAAGACGTCGGCGACCACGATGTCGTAGCTGGCGTCCCGGCTGGCGGCGAGCACCGCGCGGGCGTCGGCCACCCGCACCCTGAGCCGGGGATCCGCCGGCCACGGCAGGGCCTGGCGGACCAGCTCCACCAGCGCGCCGTCCACCTCGACCACCCGCTGCGTGGAGCCGGGCCGGGTGGCCGACACGTAGCGGGGCAGGGTGAGCGCGCCACCGCCGAGGTGCAGCACCCGCAGCGGCGCCCCGGCCGGCGCCACCAGGTCGATCGCGGCGGCGAGCCGCCGGACGTACTCGAACTCCAGGTGCGTGGGATCGGCGAGGTCCACGTGCGACTGCGGGGCGCCGTCCAGCAGCAGGGTCCACGACCCCGGTCGGTCCGGATCCGGCACCAGCTCGGCCTGGCCGGTGTCCACCCGCGCGGCCACCGTGTCGGCCGCCCGCTTGCGTCCCATCAGCGCCGCCTCCGGGCGGCGGCGGTGAGCACCCGGTGCAGCAGCCGCGCGTCGCCGAGCAGCGCCCGCAGCCGGCGCTCCAGGCCGGCGATCGGGATCAGGTTCTGCGGGGCCCGCGGGTCCTTGTAGGGGGTGGAGGCGAACCGGGGCAGCGTGACCAGCGACAGGTCGGCCAGGCCCACCGCCTCCTCGACGCTCAGCTCGGCGGAGCACTCCATCCGGACGATGCCCGCCCACGGCGCGCCGACGGCCACCGGCAGCCGCAGGTACCACGACCAGCCGCCCCAGGCCGTACCGAGCTTGAACACCGGGGAGCGCTCGCCGGCCGCCAGGCCGGTGACCACGGCGGTCAGCCGGGCGTCCAGGTACTGGCTGTGCTGCGTCTTGATGTAGCCGAGCGTGCGCGGCAGCTGCCGCCGGTTGCGCAGCGGGCCGTCGACCACCAGCAGGTCGCCGTCCGTGCGGGCCGCCCCCGAGACCTCCACCTCCAGCGCGGTCAGCGGCCCCTGCACGGCGGCCGGGAGCTTGTTCAGCTCGCCCGTGCCGCTGACCCGGTGCACCGGGTAGCGGACGCTGCCGGCCACCACGTCCACCGCCGAGGGACTGGCGGTGAACAACCCCCGACCGACCCGCGCGCCGGCCAGCTGCGCCGCGCCGCGCTCCAGGTCGCACCGGACCACCCCGGCGGCGTACGACGCGGCCAGGCCGGGGAAGGACGCCCCGTCGTCCTCGGCCGTCCACACGCTCGCGTCGATCCGGCGCACCCCGTCGACGAGCAGCACCACGTCGGGAGCGCGGACGCCGGGGCGGGGCCCGATCGCCCGCCAGTCCACCGCCGGCAGTTCGGCGTCCGGGTCGACCTGGGCGCTGCTCGGCGCGGCGGGCCCGCCGCCGCCTGCCTCGAACGAGGCGCCGTACGCCGGATCCCACGCGTCGACGAAGAACCGGGGGTCGGTCACCGCAGCGAACCTTCCGTCGCGGACGCCGGGGCGCCGCGACGGGCCCCGCTCACCGGCCGGTCCGTTCGACACGGGCCGACCGGGCGTCCTTGCTGACCTCGAACCGGACCGGGATGCGTTCGGCCAGGGCCGGCACGTGGGTGACCACGCCGACCATCCGGTCGCCCCGGGCGGCCAGGTTCTCCAGCGTGGCGGCCACCGTGTCGAGGGTGGCCGCGTCGAGCGTGCCGAAGCCCTCGTCCAGCACGATCGACTCCAGGCTCGCCGCCGTGGTGGACATCCCGGCGAGCTGCTCCGACAACGCCAACGCCAGCGCCAGCGACGCCTGGAAGGTCTCGCCGCCGGAGAGGGTGCGCACGCCCCGGCGCAGCCCCGCGTCGTGGTGGTCGACCACGAAGAACTCGCCCTTGTCGTGCACCAGGTCGTACTGCCCGCCGGAGAGCTCCCGCAGGATGCCCGAGGCGCCGTCGACCAGCAGGTCCAACGCCTCGGCCAGCAGCCACCGCTCGAAGTTGTTGGCCCGCAGGTGCCCCGCGAGGGCCCGGGCCACCTGCGCCTCGCGCTCGTACCCGGCCCGCTGCTCACGCAGCCCACCGGCCTGCTCCCGGCGCCGCTCCAGCTCGCGCAGGTCGGCCTCGGCCCGCTCCAGGGCGCGGTCGGTGGCGCGTAGCGGATCGTCGGCGGGCGGCAGCCCGGCGGCGGCGAGGACGCCCGCGATGCGCTCGCCGATCCCGGCCGCCACGGCCTCGGCCTGCGCCACCGCCCCGGCCCGCCCGGCCCGCTCCGCGCGGCGGCGCTCCGCCTCCTCGCCGGCCCATCCGGTGAGGGCGGCCCACGCCGCGCCGAGGTCCTCCCGGTCCGCCGTCGGCGGCCCGAACCGGGCCAGCCCGTCGCGGGTCGCGTCGAACGCCCGCCAGGTCGCCCGCAGCCGCTCCTCGGCGGCGTCCACCGCCGCCCGGGCTCGCCGGGCGGCGTCCCGGCCGGCCCGCACCGCCGTCGCCGACTCCTCCAGCGCCCGGCGCAGCCGCGCGTGCTCGTCCAGCTCGCGGCGCAGCACCGCCGGCTCGGCCGCCCCCGCCAGATGGTCGTCCAGCTCGGCCAGGCGGGCCTGCACCTGGTCCTGCCGGGCCCGCGCGCGCAGCAGCACCCGCTCCAGCTCCCGGGCCGCGCCGTCGCGCTCCTGCACCACGGACTGGGCGGCCTTGCTGGCGGCCCGCGCCGCCCGTCCCGCCGCCGTCGCGGCGGCCACCGCCGAGTCGGCCGGCACCGCCGGCACCGTCGCGACGGTCTGCTCGCAGACCGGGCAGGGCGCCCCGGCGCGCAGGTGCGCGCGCAACGCCACCGCCTGGTCGGTCGCCTTCGCCTCCTCGTGGGCGCGGAAGGCCGCCTCCAGCTCCGCCTCGGCCCGCTCGGCCGCCGCCCGCGCCTCGGCCAGCGCCGCCACGGCCGCGCCGTGCTCGGCCTGCGCCCCGGTCACCGCCGCGCGGACCGCCTCCGCCTCGCCGGCCAGCTTCTCCCGGTCGGTGTACGCCCGCAGCAGCAGCCGCAGCGCGCTCTCGTCGCCGGCGGCAGCCAGCTCGCCGCGGAGCTTCTCCTCCCGCTCCTCGGCCAGCGACACCGCCGTCGCCGCCTCGTCCGCGCCGGCCCGCGCCGACGCGACCGCCCGGGCCACCTCCGCAACCCCGTCCGGCGCGCGCACGGCGGCCAGCACCGCCAGATCGGCGTCGAGGGCGGCCAGGGCCGCGCCCGCCTCGCGCGCCGTCGCCCGGGCCGCCGCCAGCTCCGGTACGGCGGACGCCACCGCCTCCGCCAGGTCCCGCATCCGGTCGACCTGCCCGGTCGCCGCCTCCAGCGCGGCGTCGTCGACGTCGGTCAGCCCGGCGAGCGCCTGGTCGACCGCCTCCAGCTTCGCCTCGGCCTGCGTGGCCCGCGCGGTCGCCTTCTTCTGCACGTCCTCGTAGACCCCGAGGCCGAGCAGGTTGACCAGGATCTGCTGCCGGGTGGCCGGCTTGGCGTGCAGGAAGTCCGCGAACTGCCCCTGCGGCAGCACCACGCAGCTGGTGAACTGCTCGTAGGGCAGCCCGACCGCCTCCAGCACCGCCTGCTCCATCTCGGCGGGGGTGCCGGCCACCACCTCGCCGAGGTCGTCCGGGCTGAGCCCGGTGTCGAGCTTGGTCACGTCGAACCCGGCCGGCATCAGCTGCAACCCGGCGTTGGCCGTCTTGACGTTGCCCCGGCCGTCGCGGCGGACCACCCGGGTCGCCACGTAGCGGGAGCCGGCGGACTCGAAGACCAGCCGGACCCGCGCCTCGGTGGCCGACGGCGCCAGCGCGTTGCCCAGGCCCCGGGTGCCGCCCCAGCGCGGCACCGTGCCGTAGAGGGCGAAGCAGATGGCGTCCAGCACCGTCGACTTGCCCGAGCCGGTCGGCCCGACCAGGGCGAAGAAGTCGGCGTCGGTGAAGTCGATCGTGGTCTCGTCGCGGAAGACGGTGAAGCCCGCCATGTCCAGCCGCATCGGCCGCATCAGTTGTCGACCTCCTCGAAGAGCTCGTCGAAGAGCTCCCGCACCCCGTCGTCGGTGTGCCCCCGGCTGTCGAGGTAGTCGGCGAAGAGCTGCCGGGGCGAGCGGCCCGCCCGCTGCGCCACCCGGGCGCCGCTGCCCGGGGCGGGCACCAGCTCCGGGTCGATCCGGATCTCCAGGGCCGAGGGGAGCAGCTCCTGTACCTCCTCGCGCAGCCCGGCGCGCGGCTGCTCCCGGACGTACACCCGCAGCCAGGCGTCGTCCGGCACCTGCGTCTCGGCGAGCTGGGCCAGGGTGCCCCGGACCGTGCGCAGCGTGGTGGCGGCGGTCACCGGCACCTCGCGGACCTGCGCCGCCGTGGTCGCGGTGACCTCGACGACGGTCACCGACGGCACGTTCTCCTGCTCGCCGAAGTCGACCGCCAGCGGGCTGCCGCTGTAGCGGATCGGGCAGGGGCCCTGCACCCGCTGCGAGCGGTGCAGGTGGCCCAGCGCCACGTAGTGCGCCGTCCCGGGGAACACGGTCGCGGGCACCGCGTAGCCCAGCACGGTGTGCGCGTCGCGCTCCCCGCCGCCGGTGGTCGCGCCGACCACGGTCAGGTGGGCGGTGACCAGGTGCACCCGGTCCGGTTCGGTGAAGCTCTCGGTCAGCCGGCCCAGCACCCGGCCCAGGTGGTCGGCGTAGGTCTGGGTGGTCTCGGCGGCGGTCAGCTCGTACATCTCCACGGCGCGGATGGCGTAGCGCTGGGAGAGGAACGGCAGCGCGGCCAGCCGCCAGCGCTCGCCGCTGGCGGTGGTGCCGTCGACGACGTGCTCGTCGGGGTTGTCCCGGACCCCGCCGCGCAGGGTGATCCCGGCGGCCTCGGCCCAGGGCCGCAGCGCGTCGAGGGCCTGGCCGTTGTCGTGGTTGCCGCCGATGGCCACGACGTCGGCGCCGGTGCGGCGCAGCGCGGTCAGGGCCCGGGTGACCAGCCGGGTGGCCTCGGGCGTCGGGGCGGCGGTGTCGTAGAGGTCACCGGCGACGATGACCAGGTCGGGCGCCTCGGCACGGGCGACGTCGATCACGCCGGCCAGGACCCGCTTGTGCTCCTCGGCCCGCGACTGCCCCTTGAGGACCTTGCCGACGTGCCAGTCGGAGGTGTGCAGGATCTTCACGGGTGCCCCCTAGAACGGGATGTCGTCGTCGCTGGTGCCGCCACCGGAGCCGACGACCGCGAACGGGTCGACGGACTGGGTGATCGACCGGAGCGTCTCGGACGGGGCGCGGCCGGCCTCGGAGACCCGGGTGGCCCAGGCCGGGAACGGGAACTCCAGGCAGAGCGGCACCGGGATGTCGGGCTGGTTGACGAACATCGTGCCCGGCTTGGCGAGCAGGGCGCGCTGTCGCTGGGCGGGCGGCAGGAAGCCGTATTCCGGGCGGGACGCCTCGGCCGGGTCGAGCCGGCCCACCACCCGGATCGCCGAGTTGGTGACGATCCGCCGCTCCACCTCGCTCGCCGTCTGCTGGGCGCCGACCAGGATCACCCCGAGCGAGCGACCCCGCTCGGCGATGTCGAGCAGCACCTCCTTGATGGGGGAGGAGCCCTCGCGGGGGGCGTACTTGTTGAGCTCGTCGAGCACCACGAAGAGCAGCGGCTTGGCGGTGCCGGCCTTCTCCTTGCGCTCGAACTCGCTCTTCAGCGTCACGCCGACCACGAACCGCTGCGCGCGGTCCGGCAGGTTGTGCAGGTCGACCACGGTGACCTGGGCGCTCTCGGCGGTGTTGATCGAGTGCGGGCGGCGGGTGGCCAGGTCCCCCCGGATCAGCCGGGACAGGTCCTTCTTGCTGCCGATCAGCCGGCGGGCGAACGCGTTGACCGTGCCCAGCCCGACGGCGCTGCCGGCCCAGTCGGAGCGGGTCTCGTCGTCGTTGAGCTGGTCGACGACGTGGTCGACCAGGTCGGCGTACGAGCCGAGCCGCACCCCGTCGATGCTCACCCCGCCGTCGGCGGGCTGGGCGTGCCGGGCCAGGTGGGCGGCGACCGAGTGCACCACCATCGTGTACTGCTGGCGCTCGTCGTCGGCGTCGGCGAACACGTAGGGCAGCAGGCGGTCGGCGCAGAACTCGCTGAGCGTCCAGTAGAAGCTGTCCACGCCGGTGAGGCGGCTGCTCACGTCGGGCGTGCCGGAGGCGTCGCCCACCCTGGGCGGGGCGTAGACCCGCACGTCGGGGAAGGCCCCGGCGACCAGGCCGAGCTTCGCGTAGGCGGCGCGGGTGGCGTCGTCCAGCCGCGTGTTGGGGTGGTCGAGGAAGAGCAGGTCCTCGCCCTTGACGTTGAAGATGAGCGCCTTGGCGTTGACCGCGTCGCCGCCCAGCACGCCGGAGCGGAAGACCGAGTAGAGCAGGAAGGTGGCGAAGCTCGTCTTCGTGGCGACCCCGGAGATGCCGGAGATCGACACGTGCGCGCCCCGGCTGCCGTCGAGGAAGTCGGCGTTGAGGTAGACCGGCACCCCGTCGCGGCCCATGCCCATCGGGATGCGTCGCTCCATCCGGTCGAAGTGCAGCGCCCGGGCCCGGGCGTCGCCCTCGGCGCGGTGCACCACCGCACCGGGCGACGGCGGCACGTAGAGCTCCGGGTCGACGCGGGTGGTGGTGATCTCGGCGGCCTCCTGCACCTGGGCGGGCAGCGTGCCGTCGGCGATGGCGAAGACGTCGGAGTCGAACTGGGCGCCCTCGTGCCGGGCGCGCACCTGGGTGACCACCCCGGCGATCGTCACCGGCTCGCGGTCGGGCAGCTCCCGCCGGGTCACCACGACGTCGTCGAGTTGCAGGTAGCTGTCGGGGGAGACCGCGGTCCAGAACTGCAGGGGGGTGGCGTCGGCGGTGCCCAGCACCCGGCCGACCACCTCGCCCGGGCCGTCGAACCCGTCGTCAGTCATCGGGCAACTCCGGTCGGCTGGTCGTCGCGGTCGGGGCACACGCCTGCATCCTGCCCGAGGAGTACGACAGGTTGCCATGCGACGCGGCGGACGCCACGCCGCCGTCGGCGGCCGTCAGCCGCAGGGTGCCGGCCCGACCACGGTCAGTCGCGGGCGTGGCGGAGCATGAGCGTCCCGTCGGCGGCGGCGAGCACGTGCCGCAGCGGCAGGTGGCGCACGTCGCTGGCCTCGCCGGCGGTGATCCGCCCCGGCCCCGCCCCGGCGAGCAGCGGGGCGACGGTGAGGCAGACCTCGTCCACCAGGTCGGCGGCGGTGAGCGCGCCGAACAGGTGCGGGCCACCCTCGCAGAGCACCTGGCCGTGGCCGCGGCGACGCAGCTCGGCCAGGCCCGCCGCGAGGTCGACCCGGTCGTCGCCGCAGCGCACCAGGTCGGCGACCTCGGCCAGGCCGGGCGGCGCCGTGGCGTCGGCCCGGGTGAGCACCACGGGCCGCACCGGCGCGTCGGCGAACGCGGCCTGCGCCGGGTCGAGGTCGAGCGAGCCGGAGACGACGACCAGCGTCGGGTACTCGGACAGGCCGTGCCCGCGGCGCCACGCCCGGCGACGCTCGTCGAGGCGGACCGCCCGGTAGCCCTCGTGCCGCAGGGTGCCGGCGGCCACGAGCAGGGCGTCGCAGAGCATGCGCAGCAGCCCAAAGACGCGCTTGTCCGGCTCGCCGGAGAGCCCGGCGGAGTAGCCGTCCACGGAGACGCCGCCGTCGACGCTGGTCACGAAGTTCACCCGCAGGTGGGGGCGGTCGGCCCGGCCGTAGAGCGCGGTGAGCGCGGCGTCGTCCAGCGGTCGCGCCGACGCCTGCGGCCAGAGCGCCGAAATCGGGATTCCGACGCTCATTCGCCGGCCGGACCGGTGACCGGAGGGGTGGGTCGGGGGGTACGGTGCTGGCAGTCGCACCAGGTGCGCCCCGGACAGTCGTCGTGCCGCCTGGCCCGGCACGCTCGGCAGATCATGCCCGCAGCCTATGCCGAGGAAGGACGGGACAGCATGCCGCGTCAGATCTTCCAGCTGAAGATTTCCCTGGCCGGGGTCCGACCGCCCGTCTGGCGCCGGGTGCTCGTCCCGGGCGGCTACACCCTGGACCGGCTGCACCGGGTGGTGCAGCACGCCATGGGCTGGCGGGACTGCCACCTGCACTCGTTCGAGATCGAGGGCCGCCAGCACGGCGAGCCCGACCCCCGACGGCGAGCTGGCCCTGCACGACGAGTTGGACGTCCGGCTCGACGCGGTGGTCGGCAAGGGCAGCCGCTTGCACTACACGTACGACTTCGGCGACTGGTGGGAGCACGACCTGGTGGTGGAGGACGCCTGCGCGGCCGACCCGGACGGGCGCTACCCGTCCTGCGTGGACGGCGAGCGGGCGTGTCCGCCGGAGGACGTCGGCGGGCCGGCCGGCTACCAGGCGCTGCTGGCCGTGCTGGCGGACCCCGCTCACCCCGGGCACCCGCAGGCGCGGGACTGGGTGGGCGACCGCTTCGACCCGGCCGCCTTCGACGCGGGCCGGGCCGACACCCTGCTGCGCCGCTTCTGCTGAACCGCTTCGGCGGCGGCCCGATCCGACCGCGCTCCCGCGGTGCGGGACGGGCCGCTCAGCTTGTCCGCCGTCCGCCACCGGGCCCGCTGAACCGCTTCAACGCGACGGCCGCCCAGGTGGCGTCGACCCGCACGTCGACCCGGACGCCCGGCGGGCGTTGCCGCCGCACACGCGGTAACGATCTGGGAACGCTCCCAAGGGCCTATTGACACCCCTGACACCCGCCGGCAATCTCATGGGAGCGCTCCCGCGAACGTGGCACGACTCACCCGCGCCCCGCTCCGGTCGTCGACCACCGGCCTGGTCGGTGTCGACGGGCGCGCACGGCACCCCCCACCACACCCAGTCAGCCTCACCACCGAAAGAGGGGTCTCCGATGAGCCTCACCACGCGGCGCACCCGCATGGCGGCTGCCGCACTGGCCGCGATCACCGCCATCGGCGGTCTCGCGGCCTGCGGCAAGGACGACGACGCGCCGGCGGCCGGCGAGAAGCCCGCCAAGCTGGTCATCGACACGTTCGGCGAGTTCGGTTACGACGAGATCATCAAGCAGTACGAGAAGGACACCGGCATCAAGGTCGAGCTGCGCAAGACCGCGCAGCTCAACGAGTACCGGCCGAAGATCGTCCGGGCGCTGGCCACCGGCAAGGGCGCGGCCGACGTGGTCGCCCTCGAAGAGGGCATCCTCAACGAGTTCAAGGCCAACCCGGCGAACTGGGCCGACCTCGCCCCGCTGGTCGCCGACCACAGCAAGGACTACCTGCCCTGGAAGTGGGAGCTGGGCAAGGCGCCCGACGGCCGGCTGATCGGCCTGCCGACCGACGTCGGCAGCCTCGCGGTCTGCTACCGCCGGGACCTCTTCCAGGCGGCCAAGCTGCCGGTCGAGCGGGACCAGGTCGCGGCCCTCTGGCCGGACTGGAACGCCTTCATCGAGACCGGCAAGAAGTACCGCACCGCCACCGGCAAGGGCCTGCTCGACTCGGTCACCACCGCCGCCAGCGCCGTGATGTTCCAGCAGGGCGGCGAGCTGTTCTACGACAAGGACGACAACGTCGTCGCCGACAAGAGCGCGGCGGTGAAGACCTCCTGGGACACCGCGGTCGCGATGGCCGACGCCAACATCACCGCCGAGACGGCCACCTGGTCGCCGGAGTGGTCGGCCGGCTTCAAGCAGGGCACCTTCGCGGCGACCTTCTGCCCGTCCTGGATGCTCGGCATCGTCGCGGACAACTCCGGCCCCGAGAACAAGGGCAAGTGGGACGTCGCCCCGGTGCCCGGCGGCGCCGGCAACTGGGGTGGCTCCTGGCTCGGCGTGCCGACCCAGAGCAAGTACCCCAAGGAGGCGGCGAAGCTCGCCGAGTACCTGACCAACGCGCAGAGCCAGGTGGCGGCGTTCAAGCTCAAGGGCCCGCTGCCGACCAACCTGGAGGCGCTGAAGAACCCGGAGTTCCTCGCCTACACCAACGAGTACTTCAACAACGCGCCGACCGGCAAGATCTTCGGTGAGAGCGTCGCCAAGATCCAGCCGCTGCACCTCGGCCCGAAGCACCAGGCGGTGAAGGAGAACGCGTTCGAGCCGGCGCTGCGCTCGTACGAACAGGGGCAGGCCGCGAAGGACAAGGCCTGGGAGCAGTTCGCCAAGGACGCCAAGACGCAGGGCGCCTTCTGACCCACCTCGTCGCCAGGTGGCGTCCGGGTCCACACACCCGGACGCCACCGGCGCCGTCCCCGTCGCACCCCCGGACGCCATCGGCGCCGTCCCGTTTTCGCGTAAGAGCGCCTGGGCGTCGGCGCGCGCCCGCGCCGACGCCGGGAAAGGACCCCGCATGAGCCTCTCGGCCACGACGGCGCCGCCGTCGCCCGCCGCACCGCCACCCCGCCCGCCCGCGCGGCGCCGGTCCCGATCGCACTCGCTGACCCGGCTGGACCTGAAGTACTCGCCGTACCTCTACATCGCGCCGTTCTTCGTGGTCTTCGGCATCTTCGGGCTCTACCCGATGCTGCGGACCGCCTGGATGTCCCTGCACGACTGGAACCTGATCGGCGACCACAGCTTCATCGGGTTCGACAACTACGTCGCCCTGGTCAAGGACGAGTACTTCTGGAACGCCACGCTCAACACCTTCGGCATCTTCCTGCTGTCGACCATCCCGCAGCTGCTGCTCGCGCTGTTCCTGGCGAACCTGCTCAACCGCACCTTCCTGCGCGCGCGCACGCTGTTCCGGATGGCGATCTTCATGCCGAACGTGGTCTCGGTGGCCGCCGTGGCGATCGTCTTCGGCATGCTCTTCCAGCGCGACTTCGGCGTGATCAACTGGGTGCTCGGCCTCGTCGGGATCGACCCGGTCGACTGGGACGCCGAGCGCTGGAGTTCCTGGACCGCCATCGCCTCCATGGTCAACTGGCGGTGGACCGGCTACAACACCCTGATCCTGCTCGCGGGCATGCAGGCCATCCCGCGCGACCTGTACGAGGCGGCGGCGCTCGACGGCGCCGGCCAGTGGAAGCAGTTCTGGCGGATCACCCTGCCGATGCTCACGCCGACCTTCGTCTTCGTGGTGATCCTCTCCACCATCGGCGGGCTCCAGCTCTTCACCGAGCCGCTCGTCTTCGCCAACGGCAACATCATCGGCGGCGACCAGCGCGAGTTCCAGACCCTGGCCATGTACATGTACGAGCTGGGCATCGAGAACCTCAACACCGCCGGCTACGGCGCCGCGGTCGCCTGGGCGATGTTCCTGATGATCGCCCTCGTCTCGGGGATCAACTTCCTGCTCGTCCGCCGCACGGTGAAGTGAGGAACGCGGAGATGAACTCGGCATCCCGGCGCCTGTGGCGCACCAGCCCGTTGACCTACGTCGCGCTCGTCCTGGCGACGCTGTTCTCGATCTACCCGTTCTACTACATGGTGGTCATCGCCACCCGCAGCCTGGACTCGATCAACGACGTCCCGCCGCCGGTCACGCCGGCCGGATCGTTCGGCGACAACTTCGGCCGGGTGCTCGACAACGAGGCGGCGAACTTCCTCACCGGCCTGCTCAACTCGGTGATCGTCTCCGGCATCGTGACGATCTCCGTGGTGATCACCGGATCGCTCGCCGGATTCGCCTTCGCCAAGCTGCGCTTCCGGGGCCGCAACGCCCTGCTGCTGACGATCATCGTCACCATGATGATCCCGACGCAGCTCGGGCTCATCCCGCTCTGGGGCATGATCCAGGACCTGAACTGGTTCGACACCCTCTACGCGGTGACCGTGCCGTTCCTGGTCAGCGCGTTCGGCGTGTTCATGATGCGGCAGTACGCCACCCAGGCCATCTCCGACGAGCTGATCGAGGCGGGCCGGGTGGACGGGGCGAGCACCTTCCGGATCTACTGGAACATCGTGCTGCCGGCGCTGCGCCCGGCCGCCGCCGTGCTCGGCCTGCTGACCTTCATGGAGACCTGGAACTCGTTCCTGTGGCCGTACGCGGTGCTCACCTCCGAGAACCCGACGCTCCAGGTCTCGCTGGCCTTCCTGTCGTACGCCTACTACACCGACTATTCGCAGGTGTTCGCCGCCACGGCGGTCGGCACTCTACCGTTGGTGATCGTGTTCATCGTGTTCGGCCGCCAGATCGTGGGCGGCATCATGGAAGGTGCCGTCAAGTCGTGAGCAACCCCGCCAGCCCGCCCGCCGCCGGCGTCGTCGACGACCGTCCGCCGCTGACCTTCCCACCCGGCTTCCTCTGGGGCGCGGCCACCGCCGCGTACCAGATCGAGGGCGCGGCGGCCGAGGGCGGCCGGACCCCGTCGATCTGGGACACCTTCAGCCACACCCCCGGCCGGGTGGTCGAGGGGCACACCGGTGACGTGGCCTGCGACCACTACCACCGGATGGGCTCCGACGTCGCGCTGATGGCCGAGCTGGGGCTGAAGTCGTACCGGTTCTCGGTCTCCTGGCCGCGGGTGCAGCCGGGCGGCACCGGCCCCGCCAACGCCGAGGGGCTCGACTTCTACCGGCGGCTCGTCGACGAGCTGCTGGGGCACGGGATCGAGCCGTGGCTCACCCTCTACCACTGGGACCTGCCGCAGCCGCTGGAGGACGCCGGCGGCTGGCCGGCCCGGGACAGCGCCGCGCGGTTCGCCGACTACGCCACGCTGGTCGCCGACGCGCTCGGCGACCGGGTGCGCTACTGGACCACGCTCAACGAGCCCTGGTGCTCGGCGTTCCTCGGCTACGGCTCCGGGGTGCACGCGCCGGGCCGCTCGGATGGCGCCGACGCCGTCCGGGCCGGGCACCACCTGATGCTCGGCCACGGCCTCGCCGTGCAGGCGCTGCGCGCGGCCCGGCCGACCGCCGAGGTCGGGGTGACGGTCAACCTCTACCCGGTCACCCCGGCCACCGACGCGCCCGCCGACGTCGACGCCGCGCGGCGCATCGACGGGCTGGCCAACCGCTTCTTCCTGGACCCGCTGCTGCGCGGGTCCTACCCGGCGGACCTGATGGCCGACCTCGCCGGGGTCACCGACTTCGGGCACGTGCGCGACGGCGACCTGGCGACCATCTCCACCCCGCTGGACGTGGTCGGCGTCAACTACTACAGCCGCCACGTCGTCGCCGCGCCGGTCCCCGACGCCGAGCCGGAGCCGTACTGGCGGGCGCCGTCGTGCTGGCCGGGCAGCGAGGACGTCCGGTTCGTCACCCGGGGCGTGCCCGTCACCGACATGAACTGGGAGATCGACGCCCCCGGTCTGGTGGAGACGCTGCGCCGGGTGCACGAGGAGTACACCGACCTGCCGCTCTACGTCACCGAGAACGGCTCCGCCTTCGTCGACGAGGTGGTCGACGGGCAGGTGGACGACGTCGACCGGCTGGCGTACTTCGACGCCCACCTGCGCGCCGCGCACGAGGCCATCGAGGCCGGCGTGCCCCTGCGCGGATACTTCGCCTGGTCACTGATGGATAATTTCGAGTGGGCCTGGGGCTACACCAAGCGGTTCGGGATGGTCCACGTCGACTACGACAGCCAGGTCCGCATCCCCAAGTCCAGCGCCAGGTGGTACGCCGAGGTGATCCGACGCAACGGTCTGGCCGCACAATAGGCCAGGGCCAGCCATCAACGGGCGGCCCCGGCGCCACCCCGCACGGGGTGGCGCCGGGGCCGGTCCGCCGTCGGAGGAGCAGACAATGACAACGCAGCGCACCCGGTCGCTCGGGCGCCCGACCCTCGACGCCGTCGCCGCCCGCGCCGGCGTCGGTCGCGGGACGGTCTCCCGGGTGGTCAACGGCTCACCCCAAGTGAGCCCCGAGGCGCGCGCCGCGGTGCAGCAGGCCATCGCCGAGCTGGGGTACGTGCCGAACCGGGCCGCCCGCGCCCTGGTCACCCAGCGCACCGACTCGATCGCCCTGGTGGTCTCGGAATCCGGCGACCGGGTCTTCACCGAGCCGTTCTTCGCCGGCATCGTCCGGGGCGTCAGCTCGGGGCTGCTGGAGACCCCGTTGCAGCTCTGGCTCGCCATGGTGCAGTCGCCGATCGAGCGGGAGCGGGTCGAGCACCACCTGACCAACCAGCACGTCGACGGCGTGCTGCTGCTGTCGCTGCACGACTCCGACCCGCTGCCCACCCTGCTGGAGGAGCGCGGCCTGCCCACCGTGCTCGGCGGCCGGCCGGCGCGGATGCTGCAACCCGGCGCGCAGCCCGCGTACTACGTCGACGTGGACAACGTCGGCGGCGCCCGCCGGGCGGTGGAACACCTGGCCGGCCGTGGGCGGCGGCGCATCGCCACCATCGCCGGCCCGCAGGACATGGGCGCCGGCCTGGGCCGGCTGACCGGCTACAAGGAGGCGGTCAGGGCCGCCGGGGGCGGGGTCGACCCGAACCTGATCGCGTACGGGGACTTCAGCGAGGGCAGCGGGGCGGCCGGGATGCGGCGGCTGCTGGAGGTCTGCCCCGACCTCGACGCCGTCTTCGTCGCCTCCGACCTGATGGCGTTCGGGGCGCTGCGCGCGCTGCGCGAGGCGGGCCGGCGGGTGCCGGAGGACGTCGCCATGGTCGGCTTCGACGACGCCCCGATCGCCCGGCAGTCCGAGCCGCCGCTGACCACGGTCTTCCAGCCGGTGGAGGAGATGGGCCGGCAAATGGCCCGCCTCCTGGTCTCCCGCATCCGCGGCGACGAGCTCCCGTCCCCCCATATCCTGCTCGACACCCAACTGATCGAACGCGCCTCCGCCTGACCCCACCGGCCTCGTGCCGTCCACGGCTGGGCGGGGGCCGGGGTGCGGGTCGGGTCGGTGCCGGGGTCAGTCCGACCAGCGGCGCAGTTCGCGCTTGGCCAGCGAGGAACGGTGCACCTCGTCGGGGCCGTCGGCCAGGCGCAGCGTGCGGGACTGGGCCCAGAGGGCGGCGAGCGGGGTGTCCTGGCTGACGCCGGCCCCGCCGTACGCCTGGATGGCCTTGTCGATCACCCACTCGGCCATGGCGGGAGTGGCGATCTTGATGGCCTGGATCTCGGTGTGCGCGCCCTTGTTGCCGACCGTGTCCATCAGCCAGGCGGTCTTGAGCACCAGCAGCCGGGCCTGCTCGATGCGCACCCGGGACTCGGCGATCCACTCGCGCACCACGCCCTGCTCGGCGAGCGGCCGACTGAACGCGACCCGCTCCAGCGCCCGCCGGCAGAGCAGTTCCAGGGCCCGCTCCGCCATGCCGATCAGCCGCATGCAGTGGTGGATCCGGCCGGGGCCGAGCCGGGCCTGGGCGATCGCGAAGCCGGCGCCCTCCGCCCCGACCAGGTTCTCCACCGGTACGCGGACGTCGGTGAAGTCGATCTCGGCGTGGCCGCCGTGCGAGGCGTCGCTGTAGCCGAACACCGTCATGCCCCGCCGCACGGCGACGCCGGGAGTGTCCCGGGGCACCAGGATCATGCTCTGCTGGCGGTGCCGGTCGGCCCCCGGGTCGGTCTTGCCCATCACGATGAAGATCTCGCAGCGCGGGTCCATCGCCCCCGACGACCACCACTTGCGCCCGTCGACCACGTAGTGGTCGCCGTCGCGGGTGATGCGGGTCGCGATGTTGGTCGCGTCCGAGGACGCCACCTCCGGCTCGGTCATGCAGAACGCGGAGCGGATCTCGCCCTCCAGCAGCGGCCGCAGCCAGCGCTCCTGCTGCTCCGGCGAGCCGAACTCGGCGAGCAGCTCCATGTTCCCCGTGTCGGGCGCGGCGCAGTTGAGCGCCTCCGGAGCCAGGTGCGGGCTGCGCCCGGTCAGCTCTGCCAGCGGGGCGTACTGGAGGTTGGTCAGGCCGGCGCCGTGACGCGGGTCGGGCAGGAAGAGGTTCCACAGGCCGCGCCTGCGCGCCTCGGCCTTCAGCTCGGCCATCACCGGGGGCCGGGCCCAGGGGTCGCCGGCGGCGGCCACCTGCGCGGCGTGCACCGCCTCGGCCGGCTCGACGTGCTCGGTCAGGAACGCGGTCAGCTCGGCCCGCAACTGCTCGGTGCGGGTGTCGTAGGCGAAGTCCATCAACGCTCCCTGGCGGCGGTCAGCCCGTGTTCGACCAGCGGTGCCACCATGTCGCCGATCCGGTCGAAGCCCTCGCCGAGCGTCTGCCCGAGCGTGTGCCGGTAGTGGATGCCCTCGCAGATCACCGCGAGCTTGAAGCAGCCGAGCGCGACGTGCCAGTGCAGCGGCCCGACGTCGACGTCGCCGCGCCCGGCGTACCGCGCGATCAGCTCCGTCCCGGTGGGGAACCCGGCGCGCGGGCCGAGCCCGTCGGCGACCGGGTTGCCGGCGGCCGAGTCGCTGCCGCCGAGCACGTCCCAGTAGGTCAGCAGCAGCCCGAGGTCGGCCAGCGGGTCGCCGAGGGTGGCCATCTCCCAGTCGAGCACGGCCCGTACGGCCACCGGGTCGACGGTGGCGAGGAGGTTGTCCAGCCGGTAGTCGCCGTGCACGATCCGGCCGGCGTTGGCGCCCTCCGGCGCGGTGCCCGCGAGCAGGTCCCGCAGCTCCTCGATGCCGGGCAGCGGCCGGCTGCGGGACCGGTCGAGCTGGCCGGCCCACCGGCGGACCTGCCGCGCGAGGTAGCCCTCCGGGCGACCGAAGTCGGCCAGCCCGACCGAGGCGGGCTCGACCGCGTGCAGCGCGGCGAGGGTGTCCATCATCGCCATCGCCAGCCCCCGCCGCTGCTCGGCGGCGAGCGGGTCGGTCTGGGCGCGGGTGCGGAACACCTCGCCGCGCACTCGTTCCATCAGGTAGAAGGGCGCGCCGATCACGTCGGCGTCCTCGCAGAGCAGCAGCGCCTCGGGCACCGGCACGTCGGTCGGCGCCAGCGCGGAGATCACCCGGTACTCCCGGGCCATGTCGTGCGCGGTGGCCAGCACGTGCCCGAGCGGCGGGCGGCGCAGCACCACCTCCCGCTCGCCGACCTCCAGCAGGTAGGTCAGGTTGGACTTGCCGCCGGCGATCAGCCGGGCCCGCAGCGGGCCGTCGGCCAGCTCGGGCCGGTGCGCGGCCAGGTGACCGGCGAGGCGGTCGAGATCCAGCCCGCGGGGGGAGGCGGCGGGGGCAGGCGTGCTGCCCGGCCCGGGCGCGTCGACGGCCGGCTCGGTCATCCGAATAGTTGATGGCAGCTCCGCCATGTTGTCAAGGTGGGGATTTGACCCTCGGGACATGCCGCGGCAACAGGGGCGAAACGGCCACCGACCAGGCTGGGGCCCAGCCTGCCGGCCAGCGGTGCCGGCCCGCCGAGCGGAGGGTTCAGACATGTTGCTGCGAGTTCGGGTCACCCTGCCGGACCGTCCGGGCACGCTCGGTCAGGTGGCGCGCACCATGGGCGTGTCCGGCGCGGACATCGTCCAGGTGGTAGTCCTGGAGCGGCTCGGCGGGCGGGCGGTGGACGACTTCACCGTGGTCTGGCCGGGCGCGGCGCGGGTCGAGCGGCTGCTCGCCGGGCTGGCGGCGATCCCCGGGGTCCGGGTGGACGGGGTGTGGCGGGCGATCGGCGCGCCCACCACCTCCGGGCAGGACGCCGAGCTGCTGGCCCAGGTCGCGGCCAACCCGGCCGACGGCGTCGCCACCCTGGTCGACGCCGTCCCGGGGCTGCTCGCCGCCGACTGGGCGGTCGCCGCGGTGGTGCCGGTGGACTGGGCCTCGCGGACCGGCGCCGCCGGGGAGGCGACCATCGGGTACGCGAGCTGGCGCGCGCCCGTACCGCCGCCGCTGCCGGAGGTGACCCCGCTGCGCGCCCGGGCGATCAGCACGCCCGGCGGCGCACACGTCGCGGTCGCGCCGTTCGGTCGGGCCGGCCTGGTGCTGGTGGCGGCCCGGGAGTGCGTCGGGACGCCGGCCGCGGCGGCGTTCCACGCCACGGAGGTGGACCGGCTGGCGCAGCTCGTCCGGGCCGCCGCGGTGATCCTCGGCGACCGGCTCGACCTGGTCGGGGCGGCACCGCTGGCCGCCAACCCCTGAGTCCGGCCGGCCGGACGGCGGTCGGTGTGGCGCAGGTCGCCACGGCGAACCGGAGCCGTCACCCGGGGGCAACCGGCCCGCAACAGCGACCGGCGAGGGTCGTACGGGGGAAGGGAGCGAACCATGACGCTGTGGCGGATCCGGGCGACCGTGGACGACCGGCCGGGCTACCTGTCGGTGCTGACGGCGAGCCTGGCCTTGCGGGGGGTCAACATCCTCGCCGTGCAGGTGCACACCACCGAGCGGGGCGCCGTCGACGACTTCCTGGTCGACGCGCCGGACACGCTCGACGAGGCCGGCCTCGTCGCCGCCGTGCAGCGGGGGCGGGGCCGGGACTGCTGGGTGGCGCGCAGCGAGGCGCGCGGGCTCGCCGACCAGCCCACCCGGGCGCTCGGCCTGGCCACCCGCCTGGTGCGGGACCCCGACTCGACCGGGGAGGCGCTGCGCGCCCTGCTCGGCGCGGACGCGGTGACCTGGCGGCCCGCGTCGGCCGGCTCCGGCGGCGGGCTCGCCGACACCACCATGCTGCTGGACGATCCGGCCGGCGGGTCGTTCGCGCTGCGCCGCGCCGTGCCGGGCTTCACCCCGGCCGAGTACGCCCGGGCCCAGGCCCTGGTCGAGCTGTCGGCGGCCGTCGCGCGCCGGGCCGTCGAGCAGGTCACCCTGGTGCTGCCCGGCGGCGCCGAGGCGGCCGTACGGCCCGCGACCGCGGACGACCTGCCCGGCGTGGCCGAGCTGCACGAGGCATGCTCGGCGCGCAGCCGGCACCGCCGCTACCTGGGCGGTGCGGTGGCCCCCTCGCCGGCCCGGCTGCGCCGGCTGCTGGAGCCGGCCCGGGGCCTGACCCTGCTCGCCACGGTCGGCGACGTCGGGGTGGGGGAGTCGGTGGTGGCGATGGCGAACCTGCTCGCCGAGGGCGACGAGGCCGAGGTGGCCCTGCTGGTACGCGACGACTGGCAGCGGCGGGGCCTCGGCTCGGCCCTGCTGCGCCGGCTGGTCCGGCACGCCGAGCAGGCCGGCTACGCCGCCCTGGTGCTGCACGTCCACGCGGAGAACGCCCCGATGCTGCGCACCGTGCGGCGGCTCGGTCGGCGCACCCCGACCGAGCGGGACGGCGCCATGGTCACCCTCACCGTCCCCCTCACCGTGGGCGTGCCCTCGGTCAACGGACGGGGCCCCTGCTGACGCGGCGGACGCGAGGAGGCGTCACGTCGCGGGTGCTCGCGTCCCCTGCACACAGAACCGGTTGCCCTCCGGGTCGGCGAGCACCACGTACGACGGCTCGGCCGGGTGCGGGTCGGTCGGGTAGTGCCGCCAGTCGACCGGGCGCGCGCCCAGCGCCACGAGCCGCGCCACCTCCTCGTCGAGGTCCCGGTCGCCGGCGTCGATGTCCAGGTGGATCCGGGGGAACTCCTCGGCCGGGCTCTCGCTGACGTCCATGGCGATGGCCGTGCCCGGCACACCGGGCGGCGGCTCCAGCACGATCCAGTCGTCGCCGGCGTACCGGGGCGGGCGGCGGTGGTAGCCCAGCGCGGCTGACCAGAAGGCCGCCGCCCGCTGCGGGTCGGACACTCCCAGTGAGAGTTGCGCGATGATCGACATCACTCGACGGTACGCGGCCCTGGTGTCGGCGGGGCCCACTGCGGCGTGCACAGGGACCCCGCCTCACGTCTCAGGTGGTCGGGTAGCTGCTGTAGTCGGGGAAGTTGCCGTAGAGCCGGCCGTCGCCGCCCTGGGTGACCGCCTGCACCAGCAGGTCGCCGCCGACGAAGGCGCCCTTCCAGGACGCGCCCCGGCCGCCGAACGGCTCGTCCCGGTCGCCCCGGGAGCGCGGCTTGTTGATGCCCACCTTGAACGCCTGGAGGTCGACCGCGAGCTTGCCGGCCAGCTCCTCGTCGTCGCAGGCCAGCGAGGCGACCAGCGCGCCGTTCGAGGCGTTCATCGCGGCCAGCAGCTCGTCGGTGGTGTCCACCACGACGATGGTGTCGACCGGGCCGAACGGCTCGGCGTGCATCAGCCGGGACCGGCCGGGCGGGGCCAGCAGCACCGACGGCGCCACGTACGCCGAGGTGTCCTGCCCGTCGAGGAACGGCGCGCCGTGCAGCTTGCCCCGGTGCAGCGGCACCGCGCCGCCGCGTACCGCCTCGTCGACCTTGCGGCGCAGCTCGTCGGCCTTGGCGGCGCTGATCAGCGGGCCGAAGTCCAGTTCGGGCAGCGGGTCACCGGCGGTCCAGTCGTCGCCGACGGCGAGCGGGTGTCCGAAGCGGACGGAGCGCACCACCGGCAGGTACATGTCGAGGAACTCGTCGACGAGGTCCCGCTGGACCACGAAGCGCGGGTACGCGGTGCAGCGCTGCTTGCCGTACTCGAAGCCCTTCTTCAGGTGCCCGGCGAGCAGGTCCCACTGGGAGAAGTTCCAGATGCCCCAGGCGTTGAGGCCCTCCTGCTCGATGAAGTGCCGCTTGTCGGAGTCGAGCAGCGCGGCGGCGACCTTGCCGCCGTTGGAGCGCCCGCCGACGAACGCGACGGCGCCGATCTCCGGGGCCCGGACGAGGACCTCGGACAGCTCCTCGCCGCCGCCGGAGACCAGGGTGGCGGGCAGCCCGGCGCGGCGCATCAGCGCGTGCGCGACGGTGAGGCAGACCGCCCCGCCCTGCGACGGGGTCTTCGCGATCACCGCGTTGCCGGCGAGCAGCTGCACCAGCTCGGCGTGCACGAGCACGCTCATCGGGTAGTTCCAGGACGCGATGTTGCTGACCGGCCCCGGCAACGGCTCCCGGCCGTCGGCGAGCATCCGGTCGATCTCGTCGACGTACCAGCGGACGCCGTCCAGCGCCCGGTCCACGTCGGCGCAGGCCAGCCGCCACGGCTTGCCGATCTCCCAAACCAGCAGCAGGGCGAGCAGGTCGCGGTGGGCGGTGAGCGCGTCCAGGGCGTCGGTGACCCGGGCCTTGCGTTCGGCGAGGGGGGTGCCGGCCCAGGCCCGGTGCGCGGCGGCGGCGTGCGCGACCGCGGCGCGGGCGGAGTCCGCGTCGAGGCGGGCCAGGTTGACCAGCACGGTGTTGTCCACCGGGGTGCGTACCGGGCTGGGTGAGCCCACCGCGTGCCAGTCGCCGCGTACGAGGTTGTGCAGGGTGGTGACACCGTCGACCGGGGCGCCGAACGCCTCGGGCGCGGCGGCCACCGCGCGGGCGAGGGTGTCGGACCAGGCGGTGCCGTCGGCGAGTCGTAGAGCCATCGCGATCTCCTCAGGGTTGACCGGGGAGCGGCGGCGTCGATGGCACCGCTGGTGGGCGTACTGTCGCGCGCCGGAAAGCGGCGCGGCAACAGTACGTTCGTATGCCGGAACGCCCGCCCCGCCGCCGATCCGCTGCGGCGCGTGTTTCGGGTCGCCATGCAGGCACCTGAGCTGGGAATACGACGTACTTAAATCGAAAGACCTAGATGGTGTGATGAACGTCCGATAGCCCGGCGCGGCCCGGTGGTGGTTCGCCCGGCGGGTGGCCCGGGTGGGAGAGGCGAACGGCCGCCGGACGAGGTGTCCGGCGGCCGTTCGGGTGCTGCGTGGGTCAGCTGGTGAAGGTCACGTTGTCGCGCCGGCGGCGCAGCATCAGCAGCGCGCCGCCGCCGATCAGGGCGAGACCGCCCAGCGCGATGCTGGTCGTGGCCACGCCGGTCAACGGCAGGCCACCCTCGCCGCCGCCACCGCTGCCGCCGCTCTCGGACGGCGAGCCGGTGCCCGACTCCGACGGCGAGCCCGACTCCGACGGCGACGTCGACTCCGACGGCGAGGCGGACCCGCTCGGCGAGACCGACTCCGACGGCGACGGCGACGGCTGCGGCGACTCCGAGGTGGTCGGCGACGGGGTCGGGCTCGGCGACTGCGACGGCGCGGTGCCTGCGCAGGTGTGGCTCAGGTTGAACGTGTCGGCGTCACCACTGACGGCGGCGCTGCCGTCCCGCAGGGTCCAGCCGGCCGGGGTGAAGAGGTAGGCGTGGATCAGCCGGTCCTCGTTCTTGCCCGCGGGGTAGAGGGCGTCGGGGTAGGGGTCGCCGGCGTCCGGCACCGTGACGGTGACCTCGCCGGCGCCGGTGTCGAAGGTCAGCGTGAGGGTCTCGAAGCCGCCAGCGGCCTTGCCGCCGGGCAGGACGAAGTGCCAGCCGTCGTGGTCCGCCGGGCGGCCCTCGAATCGTGGATCGGCGCAGTCCTGCGTGGAGAAGCCGCCGGCGGTCTCGTCCCGGTGGTCCGGGTTGATCTGCACGGGGCTCGATGCCCAGGCCGGGGCGGCGAGAGCGAGGCAGGCCGTGGCGGCGATGGTGGAAACAGCAGCGCGCGCCACGCGCCGGCGGTACGCCATGAGGATTCCTCCGGAATAGAGTGAGGGGTCGGCCCATGATCGCACGGTGGGTGACGGTCGTGGACATCGGGCGATCGGCTTGGGCTGCGACGATGCGCCGCCCTTCTCGACGCGGCGGCGAATTTTCTCACGCTGGGTAGGCGTGTCGGTGTAACGCGATCGGGGTCGGTGACGCTCCCGTTCCCGCGTCCGCCAGCGCGGCCCTTCACAAAGCGCCGGCCCTCGCCTTACATTGTCGACTATCCATGGGAGCGCTCCCGGTGCTTCCGCGGCCCACCCCACCACCCCCTCGTCGCCACGCCGGACCGGCTTCGCCCGCTGTCCCGCACGACCCTCCGGTGCCCGCCGGCGACGCCACCGACAGGAGCACCGTCATGCGTCACCCGAGACGCCCGCGCCACCCGGGCGACCGGCCCTGGCTGCCCCGCCTGCTGGCCGCTGGCACCGCCCTCGCCGCCGGCCTCGCCCTCGCCGTCACCGCCCCGGGGCCCGCCTCCGCCGCGGCGCCCGCCGCCGAAGGCACGACACGGACCACGCGCGCCCCCGCCGCCGCCGGCGCGTTCAACTACGCCGAGGCGCTGCAGAAGTCGCTCTACTTCTACGAGGCGCAGCAGTCCGGCCCGCTGCCGGACTGGAACCGGGTCTCCTGGCGCGGCGACTCCGCGCTCACCGACGGCGCCGACGTCGGGCTGGACCTCACCGGCGGCTGGTACGACGCCGGCGACCACGTCAAGTTCGGCTTCCCCATGGCGTTCAGCGCCACCATGCTCGCCTGGGGCGCCGTCGAGTACCGCGCCGGCTACGTCGCCTCCGGTCAACTGCCCCATCTGCTCGACAACCTGCGCTTCGTCAACGACTACTTCATCCGGGCGCACCCCGCCCCGAACGTCCTCTACGGCCAGGTCGGCAAGGGCGACGACGACCACAAGTGGTGGGGCCCGGCCGAGGTGCTGCCGATGGCGCGGCCCGCGTACAAGATCGACGCCAGCTGTGGCGGCGCGGACCTGGCCGGGGAGACGGCGGCGGCGATGGCCGCGTCGTCGATGGTCTTCCGGCCCACCGACGCCGCCTATGCGGACCGGCTGCTCGGGCACGCGAGGCAGCTGCACACGTTCGCCGACACCGTGCGCAAGAGCTACCACGAGTGCATCACCGACGCGACCAGCTTCTACCGCTCCTGGAGCGGCTGGCAGGACGAGCTGGTCTGGTCCGCGATCTGGCTGCACCGGGCCACCGGCGACCCGGCCTACCTCGCCAAGGCCGAGAGCGAGTACGACCGGCTCGGCACCGAGAACCAGAGCACCACCCGCTCCTACAAGTGGACCATCGCCTGGGACAACAAGCAGTTCGGGGCGTACGTGCTGCTGGCCAACCTGACCGGCAAGCAGAAGTACGTCGACGACGCCAACCGCTGGCTGGACTACTGGACCGTCGGCGTCAACGGGCAGCGGGTGCCGTACTCGCCCGGCGGGATGGCCGTGCTCGACTCGTGGGGGGCGCTGCGCTACGCCGCGAACACCGCCTTCGCCGCCCTCGTCTACAGCGACCGGACCACCGACGCCACCCGCAAGGCCCGCTACCACGACTTCGCCGTCCGGCAGATCGACTACGCGCTCGGCGACAACCCGCGCGCCTCCAGCTACGTCATCGGGTTCGGGGCAAACCCCCCGAAGAACCCGCACCACCGCACCGCGCACGGCTCCTGGTGGGACAGCCAGACGGTGCCCGCCGAGACGCGGCACACCCTCTACGGCGCGCTGGTCGGCGGCCCGTCGGCGGCCAACGACGCGTACACCGACAACCGGTCGGACTACGTGATGAACGAGGTCGCCACCGACTACAACGCCGGCTTCAGCTCCGCGCTGGCCCGGCTCACCCAGGAGTACGGCGGCACCCCGCTCGCCGGCTTCCCCCGCGCCGAGACGCCCGACATCGACGAGCTGACCGTGGAGACCACGGTGATGCAGGCCGAGCCGCGCGCCACCGGCCTCAAGGCGATCGTCTACAACAAGTCCGCGTTCCCGGCCCGCGCCCTGACCGCCGGGAAGTTCCGCTACTACTTCCGCCCCGACGGCACCGGCCCGGTCACGGTGACCCCCGGCTACACCCAGGGCTGCCCGTCGCCGTCCACGGCCCGCCAGCACAGCGGCGACGTCTGGTACGTCGAGGTGGACTGCACCGGGCACACCATCGCGCCCGCCGGGCAGTCGCAGCACCGGATGGAGGTGCAGTTCAAGATCGGCGTGCCCGAGGGCGGCACCTGGGACCCGACGAACGACCCGTCGTACCAGCCGGCGGCGGGGCCGAACCGGAAGGTCACCCTCTACTCCGGCGCCACCCGCGTCTGGGGCGAGGAGCCCGCGCCGGCCACCCCCGACACCACCGCGCCGACCGCGCCCGGCACCCCCGTCGCCTCGGCCGTCACCGCGACCGAGCTGACCCTGACCTGGCCCGCGTCCACCGACGCCGGCGGCAGCGGGCTGGCCGGCTACGAGGTCACCCGGGCGCAGGTCGGCAGCGACGCGCTCGTCCTGGTCGACGCCGCCACGAACACCCTGGCCGTGACCGGGCTGCTGCCCGAGCGGACGTACCGGTTCTCGGTGCGGGCGCGCGACGGCGCGGGCAACCGCTCCGCCGCCTCGCCCGTGGCCGAGGTGACCACGCCCGCCGCCCCGGCCCCCGACACCGTCGCGCCGACCCGCCCCGGCACGCCGACCGCCTCGGCGGTCACCGCCACCGGGCTCACGCTGAGCTGGGCGGCGTCGACGGACGACGTCGGCGTCACCGGCTACCGGGTCTACCGCGAGGCCGGCGCGACCGACGCGCTGGTCGGCTCGCCCACCGGCACCACGCTGGCGCTGACCGGGCTGACCGCCGCCACCGCGTACCAGTTCTTCGTGGTGGCGGTGGACGCGGCCGGCAACGCCTCGGCGGCGTCCGCGCCGGTCGCGGTCACCACCGCCGACCCGCCCGCGTCCGGCGGCTGCGCGGTGGGCTGGACGACCAGCAGCTGGGACACCGGCTTCACCGCGAACGTCACCGTCACCAACACCGGCACGACCACCATCGACGGCTGGACGCTCGGCTTCAGCTTCCCCAGCGCCGGTCAGAAGGTCGGCCAGGGCTGGTCGGCGACCTGGACGCAGGCCGGCACCGCGGTCACCGCCACCAACATCTCCTACAACGGCAGGCTCGCGCCGGGGGCGTCGACGAGCGTCGGCTTCAACGGCACCCACACCGGTACGAACCCGAAACCCACCGCCTTCACCCTCAACGGCACCCCCTGCACCGTCTCCTAGCCGCACGAGATCTTGGACAGTTGCCGTTCCCTGCGGACGGCAACTGTCCAAGATCGGTTCACTTCCCGGGCCGCCAGCCGGCGGCCGTCATGGCGCGGCGGACGGAGGCGGCGACCTCGTCGGGGCGGGCGCGGACCAGCCACGCCGGGAAGCGCAGGATGCGGTCGCCCGAGGTCCAGACGTCGTTCTGGCGCCTCATGTCGGCCGCCCAGTGCCGGACGTCCATGTGGTGCGACCCGTCGATCTCGACGTGCAACCCCCACTCCCGCCAGTACGCGTCGAGCCACCGCGTCCGCCCGGAGGCGTCGGTGCGCCGCTGTTGGAGGCGGGGCGGGGGCAGGCCGTGACGGCGGCAGAGCCGGACGAAGTCGATCTCCGAGAGCGCCTCCGCGCCGCCGGCGATGTCGGCCACGGTCTGCCGGATCAACGCCCGTCGACGGGCTCGGGGCAGCGCGTCCAGCACCGCCGACAACTCCTCCGGCGTGACCCGCCGCTGCTGGCAGCCGGCCGCCAACGCCGCCTGCGCCTGATCGACGTCGCGGGCCCAGCTGGCCGCGTCCACCAGTGCCCGGGCGGTGGTGGTCCGCGGCGGGCGGGCGAGCTGAAGATGCGCCGACGGCAACTTCGACGCGCGGTGCACGACGACCGCCGGCATGTCGATCGGCAGGCGGCCCAGCACGGTCCGGCCCGCCCGCCGGTGCGCCGGCACGAGCACGTGCAGCGGCTCACTGCGCAACCCGCGTACGCCCGCCTCGGTAGCGGCCGTCGGGCCGGCCAGCACGGCGCCGGGCCCTGCGGCGAGCACCGCCACCCACAACTGCTGGTCGCGGGTGAGTCGGCCGTTGCCCATCAGCACGACGCCCCGGCAGATCGAGCGCCAACGCCCGGAACTCACGCGTCCCCGTACGGTGCCCTCGGTCAGCGACCGGGTCACCTGGGCGGTGGTGACGACGCCGGCCTGTGCGAACGCCAGCCAGTCGAGCGCGTCGGCCTCGTCGGCCGGGATGTCGGGGTGCATCCGTCCCACCCTCGCCGCCGGCCGCGCCGCCCGCCGCCCCGCGCAGCGATCCCGGGCGGTCTCCGCCTCGCGTGGGCGGTAGCCGGCCGGGATTCGGGGCATTCCCCTCCCGTGGAACTGGTGACGGTGGGGCACGGGGCGGCGGACCGGCAGCGGCTGGGCGAGCTGCTGACGGGCGCCGGGGTCGCGCTCGTCGTGGACGTGCGGCGGTTCCCGGCGAGCCGGACCAACCCCGACGTACGCCGGGAGGAACTGGCCCGCTGGCTGCCGGCGGCCGGCGTGGACTACCGCTGGGAGCAGCGCCTCGGCGGCCGGCGGTACACCCCGGCCGGCGCCGACGAGCCGGACAGCTGGTGGACCGTCGCCGCCTTCCGGGCGTACGCGGCGTACACCCGTACCGCCGACTTCCGGGCGGCGCTGGACGCGGTGCTGGCCGACGCGGCGGCCCGGACCACGGCGGTGATGTGCAGCGAGAGCGTCTGGTGGCGCTGCCACCGGCGGCTGATCGCCGACGTCGCCGTGCTGGCCCGCGGCGTGCCGGTGCGCCACCTGATGCCCGACGGCCGGCTCACCCCGCACCGCCCCGCCGACGGCGCCCGCCGCTGCGGTGACCGCGGCCTGATCTGGGACGCCTGAAAAACTTCCCGCCGGACCCACCCGCGCGGCCACCGCCGGGCGTGCTCCATGTCGGGAGGTGGGTGTGGACCCTGAGGAGTCGTTCCGGGCGTACGTGTCCGGCCGGATCGCGGCGCTGTCCCGGGCGGCGTGGCTGCTGACCGGTGACCGGCACCAGGCCGAGGATCTCGTGCAGCTCACGTTGGTTCGGGTGGCCCGGCACTGGGAGCGGGTGAGCGCGGCCGGCGACCCCGAGCCGTACGTCCGGCGGACCATGTACACCCAGCACGTCTCGCTCTGGCGGCGTCGCTGGCGGCAGGTGGACCTGCGCGCGGACCCGCCGGAGCAGGCGACGCCCGACGGGAGCGCCGGCGTCGCCCGCGCGATGGTGGTCCGTGCCGCACTGGCCCGGCTCGCCCCACGCCAACGGGCCGTGCTGGTGCTGCGCTTCTTCGAGGACCTCACCGAGGCGGAGACCGCTGACGCGCTCGGCTGCTCGGTCTCGACCGTCAAGAGCCAGACGCGCGACGCCCTGGCGCGGCTGCGGGCACACGCCCCCGAGCTGGCCGACCTGGTCGGCGTGACCACACGGAGGGACCGATGAGCGACGAGTTGCGTACCGCGCTGCGTGAGCTGGGCGAGCGGATGCCGCCGGCCCGGCTGCCCGGCGACCCGTGGGCCGCCGGGCGGCGGCAGCGGCGGCGGGCCCGCTGGCGTACCGCCGGGGCGGCCCTGGTCGCGGTGCTGGCCTGCGCGCTCGGCGTGCCGGCCGGGCTCGGGGCCCCGGGCCCGTGGGCGACGCCGGCGGCGGCCCCGGACGGCGTGCCGGAGCGGATCGGCCTGCCGTACATGTGGCAGGCCACCGTGCAGCAGGACCCGCCCGGGCCGGCCTCGCTGCTGTTCAGCGGCGGCGGCCTCGGCCTGCGCGGTGTCGACGGCCTCGACCACGAGGGCAAGGTCGCGGTCCTCGGCCGCGACGGCCGGTACCGGATGTTGCTCTACGGCGGCCGGGAGAGTGTCGCGGGGGAGGAGGTGCTGCTCTCCCCGGACGGCCGGTACGTCGCCGACGATTCCAACGACGGCTGGGTGGGCGTCACCGACCTCACCGACGGCAGCCGCCGGGTCTTCACCGGCTGGGCCGGCAGCACCTGCTGCGGCACACCGGTGGCCTGGGCGCCCGACGGCAGCGCACTGCTCGTCCTGCACCATTCGGCGGAACCCGTGGACCACGACGCCGAGGACGACCGCCGGCCCAGCCGGTTGGTGCTGTTGGAGCTGTCCAGCGGCGCGACCAGGGAACTCGGGCCGGAGCTCGGCGACCGGTGGAGCGTGCGGACCGGCTCGCTGGCCGCCTTCTCCCCGGACGGTTCACGGATCGTGGTCAGCGTGGGCGAGGAACTGGTCATGCTCGACCGCAACGGGGAGTCGTCCTGGTCCAGGCGGCTGGGGCCGGAACGTCGGCTCGCCGGGATCGGCGCGTTCGCCCCCGACGGCTCGGCCGTCGCCGTGTTCCACCTGGACGGCTGCCTGAGCCGGTGCGACGCGGACCAGCGGGCCGCGCGCACCTGGCGGGTCGGGTACGTCGACGCCGCCACCGGACGCGACGGCGCCGGCCCCGCGCTCCCGCCGGTACGCGGGCAGGCGCTGCGGGCGCTCGGCTGGCGCGGTGGGACCGACCTGGTGGCAGTGCGCTACGAACCGGAGCCGGGCACCAGCACGACCGACCTTCCGGATTGGAACGACACCGGCTACTGGGAGACGGGGCACGTCCAGTTGGTGGCCCTGCGCCCCGACGGTCACGTCGAGACGCTGCTCGACCCACCCGGCCCGGTGTGGGCGATGGACGTGGCGCGGGACCTGCTGGTGGCCGGCCGCTTCGGCGCCCCGGCGACCGACCCTCGTCCGTTCCCGGCCCGGCCGGTCATCCTGTTCGTGGCCGTGCCGCCGGCCCTACTGGTGGCCGCGGTGCTGGGTTCGGTGCTGCTCTGGCGGCGGCACCGGCGGTGGCTGCGGACGATGCACTCCGCCCCGCCGGGCCGCTGACGACGCGCTGCGCCCGGTGCGTCGCCGGGGACGTCAGTCGGCCAGTTCGTCGGCGAGCAGGTCCATCAGCAGCCCGTCGTGCCACCGCCCGTCCTCGCCGCGCTCGTAGCGGCGCAGCACCCCGACGGGGCGGAAACCGACCTTCGCGTACGCCCGGACGGCCGCCGTGTTCGCCGCCGCCGGGTCGATGGTGAACCGGTGGTGGCCGTGCTCGTCGATCAGGTGCCGGACCAGGGTGCGGATCGCGTCCCCGCCGAGCCCGGCGCCGCGTACCGCCGGGTCGAGGAAGAGGTCCATGCTGGCGTGCCGGTAGTCCGGGTCGTCCTCGGCGTACCACTGGATCGCGCCGATCACCCGGCCGTCGTGTTCGATCGCGTACACCGACAGGGACTCGTCGCCGAGGTCGGCCCGGACGGCGGCGGCGAGGTCGTCGCCGCCACGCCACCAGCGCCGGACCTCCGGGGTGGCCCGGATCGCGGCGAGCGCCGGCACGTCCTCGGCCGTCACCGGCCGCAGGGTCACCACCCGACCGCGCAGCATCCGCCTCAGCCCCTGATCTCGCCGTGCTCGACGCAGACCGCCGCCCAGCCGACCGGCAGCACCTGCACCTTCATCCGGCGGCGGCAGTGCGCGCAGAAGCGCGGCGGCTCCAGCACCCGGGCCGCCGCGCACCCGTCGTGCGACCCGACCGCCACGGCCTCGCCGCAGCGGTCGCACCAGGCGGCCGACGCCCCGCCGGCCGCCGTCGCCGCGTCACTCGTCGTCACCGGGGCGCTCACAGCGTCGCGGAGAGCGCCTTGACGGGCATCTTCAGGTCGTCGAGCAGCTCCAGGTCGGCCGTCGCCGGCCGGCCCAGGGTGGTCAGGTAGTTGCCGACGATGACCGCGTTGATGCCGCCGAGCAGGCCGTCGCGGGTGCCCAGGTCACCGAGGGTGATCTCCCGACCGCCCGCGTACCGCAGGATGGTGCGCGGCATGGCCAGCCGGAAGGCGGCGATGGCGCGCAGCGCGTCCTTGCCCTCCACCACCGGCCGGTCGCCCAGCGGGGTGCCGGGGCGGGGGTTGAGGAAGTTGAGTGGCACCTCGTGCGGGTCCAGCTCGGCGAGCTGCGCGGCGAACTCGGCCCGCTGCTCCACCGTCTCGCCGAGGCCGAGGATGCCGCCGCAGCAGACCTCCATGCCGGACTCGCGGACCATCCGCAGGGTCTCCCAGCGCTCCTCCCAGGAGTGCGTGGTGACCACGTTGGGGAAGTAGGAGCGGCAGGTCTCCAGGTTGTGGTTGTAGCGGTGCACGCCCATGTCGACCAGCTCGTCGACCTGTTCCTTGCTGAGCATGCCCAGCGACGCGGCCACCTGGATGTCGACCTCGGCCTTGATCGCGGCGACGCCCTCGCGCATCTGCTTCATCAACCGGGCGTCGGGCCCGCGCACGGCCGCCACGATGCAGAACTCGGTCGCCCCGGTCGCCGCGGTCTGCTTCGCCGCCTCGACCAGCGACGGGATGTCCAGCCAGACCGACCGGACCGGGGAGGTGAAGAGGCCGGACTGCGAGCAGAAGTGGCAGTCCTCCGGGCACCCGCCGGTCTTCAGCGAGACGATCCCCTCGACCTCCACCTCGGGCCCGCACCACCGCATCCGCACCTCGTGGGCGAGCTGGAGGGCGGCGGGCAGCTGCTCGTCGGGCAGGTTCAGCACGGCGAGGACGCCGGCCTCGTCGAGACCGACGCCGTTCTCCAGCACCTGGGTTCGGGCCTGGTCGAGGATCTCTGGCATGGCTCGTACCCTACAAGGCCAGCTGGCCGGGATGAACGGCCCGCGTGTCGGCACCCGGGGAGGCGGGGTGGACACGCCGGGCGCTGGCCGGCGGGTGGTAATTTCGCCCGGCGGAAGCGGCCGACGGCGGCCGGCGCGGGCGGCGTGGGGGTGACGGTGGCGGACTGGCTGGCGGCGCTCGACCGCCGCGCCGAACTGCGCGCGAAGGCGGGACTGACCCGCCGGCTGCGACCGCGGGCCGCCGGCGACGCCGTGGTCGACCTGGCCGGCAACGACTACCTCGGCCTGGCCACCCACCCCGAGGTCACCGCCGCGGCGGTAGGGGCGCTGTCCGCGTACGGGCTGGGGGCGACCGGGTCGCGGCTGGTGCGCGGCTCCACCGACGCCCACCACGCGCTCGAGGACGCCCTCGCCGACTGGCTCGGCGCCGCGCGGGCCCTCGTCTTCTCCTCCGGCTACCTGGCCAACCTCGCGGCGGTCCGGGCGCTGGTGCGGCCCCGTACGCTGCTCGTCTCCGACGCCCACAACCATGCGTCCCTGATCGACGGCTGCCGGATCTCCGGCGCGGAGACCGTGGTGACCCCGCACGCCGACGTCGCGGCGGTCGCCGCCGCGCTCGCCGCCGCGCCCGGCCGGCCGGCGGTGGTCGTCACCGAGTCGGTCTTCTCCGTCGACGGCGACCTCGCCCCGCTGGCCCGGCTGCACGCCGTCGCCCGGGAGCACGGCGCGCTGCTGCTGGTCGACGACGCGCACGCCCTCGGCGTGACCGGCCCGGCCGGCGCCGGGGGTGTCGCCGCCGCCGGCCTCGCCGGCCAGCCCGACGTGGTCGTCACCGCCACCCTCTCCAAGGCCCTCGGCGGCGCGGGCGGGGTGGTCGCCGGGCCGGCGGAGTTCGTCCGGCACGTGATCGAGACCGGCCGGACCTTCATCTTCGACACCGCGCTGCCCCCGGCCGTCGCCGCCGGCGTGCACGCCGCCGTCGGGCTGGCCCGCGCCGGCGACGACCTGCGCGCGGAGCTGGCCGAGCGGGCCGCCCTGGCCGTGCGCCGGCTGAGCGGAGCCGGGCTGGCGGTCTCCGCCCCCGACGGCGCGGTCGTCTCGGTCACCGCGCCCGGCCCCGAGGCGGCGAGCGCCTGGGCGGCCGACTGCCGCGACCGGGGCATCGCCGTCGGCTGCTTCCGGCCCCCGTCCACCCCGGACGGCGGCTCCCGGCTGCGGCTGACCATCGGCGCCGGCGTCCCCCGGGCGGACTTCGAGCGGGCCCTGGAGGTCATCGTGGAGTGTGCCCCGTGAGCGCGAGGAGCGAGACGGGTCTGCGAGCCCCGCGATCGCGAACAGAGGTGGCCCCGTGAGCCGGGGCGGCGACATGACCGGGCCGTGGCGCGGGCCGGTGCTGGTGACCGGCACCGACACCGACGTCGGCAAGACGGTGGTCACCGCCGCGATCGCCGCCGCCGCGCAGGCGGCCGGCCTGCGGGTCGCGGTGGTCAAGCCCGCCCAGACGGGTACGGCCGGCGGCGAGCCCGGCGACGTCGACGCGGTCAACCGGCTGGCCGCCCCGTTGACCGGCCGGACCCTGGCCAGCTTCCCCGACCCGCTCGCCCCGCTGGCCGCGGCCCGGGTCGCCGAGCTGGAGCCGCTGGAGCTGCACACCGCCGTCGAGGCGGTCCGCGAGGAGGCCGACAAGCACGACCTGGTGCTCGTCGAGGGCGCGGGCGGCCTGCTCGTACCGATGGGGCTGTGGCCGGAGGGGAAGCCCTGGACGGTGGCGGACCTGGCGGTGGCGCTGGGCTGCCCGGCCGTCGTGGTGACCCGCGCCGGTCTGGGCACCCTGAACCACACCGCGCTGACGCTGGAGGCGCTGGAGCGCCGGGGGGTGCCGGCCGGCGTCGTGGTCGGCGCCTGGCCGGCCGCGCCGGAGCTGGTGCACTGGGCCAACCTGACCGACCTGGTGCCGAAGCTGATGGGCGCACTGCCGGCCGGGACGGGGGCGATGGATCCGGGCGTCTTCCGCCGGTCCGCGCCCGGCTGGCTCACCCCGGCCCTGTACGGGGTGCTCGACGACTGGCGCGCGTGGGCCGAGGAGATCAGCTGAGCACCTGACTTTCGTCGGTGTCGGCGCAGGTCGGGCGTGGGTAGCCTGACCGCCGTGGAGAGCTGGTGGTCCGCCCGCGCGGGCGGCGCGGTGCGGCCCCGGGAGGTCGTCCGGCGGCGGCTCGGCGACCTGCTCCTGTGGGCGACCACCGCCGCCCCGATCGGGTACGCGGGCGTCACCCCGCCGCACTCGTGGCAGGCCAGCGCCCTGACGGTCGGCGCGTTGCTGCTGCTCGCCGCGGCGGTCGCGGTCAGCCGGCGGTGGCCGGTGGCCGCCCTGGTCGTCGTGGTGCTCGGTTCGCTGCTGGACGGCAACTTCCTCTTCGCGATCCCGGTGTTCAGCTACCTGACCGGTCGCCGCAGCGTCACCGCCGTCCCGGCCGCCGTCGCCTTCGCCGTGCTCGCGGCCGGTGGCACCGCGCTCAACCTGGGGCTGCTCGGCACCGGCGCGGCCACCTGGTTCCTGCTCGCCTCCGTGCTGCTCTTCGCGGGGGTGTTCCCGTGGCTCGTCGGGCGGTACCGGCGCCAGCAGGCCGTGCTGGCCGACGCCGGCCGCCGGCACGCCGAGGCGCGGGACCGGGAGCGGCGGGGCGCCGCCGAGCGGATCCGGCTGCGGGAGCGGGCCCGGATCGCCCAGGAGATGCACGACTCGCTTGGGCACGACCTGAGCCTGATCGCCCTGCGCGCCGCCGCGCTGGAGGTCGCCGCCGACCTCGCTCCCCGGCACCGGGCCGCCGCCGGGGAGCTGCGGGCCAGCGTCGCCGCGGCCACCGAGCGGCTGCACGGGATCATCGGGGTGCTCCGGGAGCCGGACGGCGCGGCGACCACCCGGCCGGCCGACGAGGGCGTCGCCGAGCTGGTCGACGGGGCCCGGGAGGCGGGCATGGCGGTGCGTCTGGACGGCGTGGACGCCCTGGCGCAGCTGCCGCCGATGGCCGCGCACGCCGCGCACCGGGTGGTCCGCGAGGCACTGACCAACGCCGCCCGGTACGCCCCCGGCGCGGCGGTCACCGTCGTCCTGGCCCGGGACGGCGACGAGGTCGAGGTGGCCGTGGTCAACGCGCCGCCCCCGGCCGGGCCGCTGCCGGGCCCGCCGTCCACCGGCTCCGGCCTGCTCGCCCTCGCCGAGCGGGTCCGGCTCGCCGGCGGCGCCCTGGCGGCCGGTGGCCGGGGCGGTGGCGGCTTCGCCGTCCGCGCCCGGCTGCCGGTGGCCGGCCGGCCGGACGCCGACGCCCTCCCGTCGTGCGCGGGCGACCCCACCCCCGCCGGCGGCCGCTGGCCGGCCCGGGAGGCGCAGGGCCGCCGGCCGGCCCGCGAGGCGGGCGAGCGGTGGTTCCCGGTCGCGCCGACGGCCGACGCCGATCCCTCGGACGGCGGGCGGCCGGGGGAGCGGCCGGGCGAGGCCGAGCGGCGGCTGCGCGACGCCCGCCGGCGGGTCCGGCTCAGCCTGCTGACGGCGCTCGGCGCCCCGGCGGGCCTCGCGCTGGTCCTCGCGCTGGTCTACTACCCGGTCGTCACCGCCGGGACGGTCCTCGACGACGGGGCCTTCGCGCGGATGCCCCTCGGCGCGCAGCGCGCCGAGTTGACCGGGCTGCCCCGACGGCAGCTCGACCCGCCCGCCGGGACGGCACGCCCCGGCTGCGAGCACTACACCGACGGCAACTTCCCCCTGGCCCAGCCGACGTGGCGGCTCTGCTTCGTCGAGGGCCGGCTGGTCAGCAAGGAGCGGATCGACGGATGAACGCCGACACGGCCGGCCCGGTGCGGGTCGTCCTCGCCGACGACGAGGCGATGATCCGGGCCGGTGTCCGGGCCATCCTGGCCACCGACCCGGGCATCGAGGTGGTGGCCGAGGCCGGTGACGGCCGGGCCGCGGTGGAACTGGTCCGTGCGCACCGGCCCCGGGTGGCGCTGCTGGACATCCGGATGCCGAGGCTGGACGGGCTCACCGCCGCCGCCGAGATCCGCCGGCTCGTGCCGGAGACGGCGACGGTCATGCTGACCACGTTCGGCGAGGACGACCACGTCGCCCGGGCGCTCGGGCACGGGGCCAGCGGGTTCCTGCTCAAGTCCGGCGACCCGCGCGAGCTGATCGCCGGGGTGCACGCCGTCGCCGACGGTGGCGCGTACCTGTCGCCGCGGGTCGCCCGCCGGGTCATCGAGCTGGGCGGCGACCGGGTGGCCCGCCGGCCGGTGGCCCGGGACCGGCTGGCCGGGCTGACCGAGCGGGAGCGGGAGGTCCTCGCGCTGGTCGGGGCCGGGCTGTCCAACGCCGAGATCGCCCGCCGGCTGCACCTGGTCGAGGGGACCGTGAAGAGCTACCTGACGAGCGTCTTCACCCGCCTCGAGGTGCGCAACCGGGTGCAGGCGGCGATCCTCGCGTACGAGGCGGGGCTGGTCGAGCCGACCGGCTGACCCGCCCCGCCCCCGCGCCTCACGCCGCCCGGCGGCGGCGCAACGCGTCCCGGTGCCTCACGCGTCCCGGCGGCGCAACGCGGCCCGGCCCAGCAGCAGCGCCGCGCCGGCCCAGCCGGCGAGCAGCAGCAACCCGACCGGCGCCGGGTACGGGGCGGTGTCCCCGGCCAGGAAGTGCCCACCGGCGACCCCCGGGAAGGCGTCGGCGATCCGGTTGAGCACGGCGATGTCCGGCTCCTGCAACGACAGCGGGACGATCATCAGCGTGGCGACGAGCACGGTCAGGGTGAGCACCGCGCTGCGCAGGGCCGCGCCGAGCCCGAGGGCCAGCATGCCGACCAGCGCCAGGTAGGTCGCCACCGCCAGGACGTCGCCGACCGTGCCGCCCGCCGGCGCGGTGCCCCAGCGGCCGAGCACCGGGCGGGCCACCAGCGCGCCGACCGTGCCGAGCAGCAGCCCGAGCGCGAACGTCACCGCCCCGGTCACCGCGGCCTTGGCCAGCAGCACCCGGCCGCGCGACGGCGTGCACTGCAGGGTCGTACGGATCGTGCCGCTGGTGAACTCGCTGGTGATCACGAGCAGGCCCAGCGCCAGCACGGCGTACTGGGTCAGCTCGACCGAGCCGATCACGACGCTGCCGACGGTGACGATCCCGGGGTCGTCGGCCGGATCGTCGTTGGTGTTCGCGTTGGCGGCGTAGATGGCCAGCTGACCGGCGGTGGCGGCCATCAGCAGCACCCCGGCCAGCAGCGACCACCAGGTGGAACGCACGGACCACACCTTGGTCCACTCGGCGGAGATCGTGTTCATCGTGCCTCGTTCCGGGTCGGGGCGCCGGCGTACTCGACGCTGTCGGCGGTCAGCTCCATGAAGGCCTGTTCCAGGGACGCCCCGTGCGGGCTGAGCTCGTGCAGCCGCACGCCCAGCTCGTACGCCACGTCGCCGATCCGCTCGACGGAGGCGCCGGTGACGGTCAGCTCGCCCGGGCCGGCCGGCGCGACGGCGGCCCCGGCGGCCGTGAGCCGCTCGGCGAGCGCGGCGAGGCCGGCCGGCTGCGGGCTGCGTACCCGCACGGCCACCTCGCTGCCGGCGATCACCTCGTCGATCGGCGCGTCGGCGAGCAGGCGACCCCGGCCGATCACCACCAGCCGGTCGGCGGTGAGCTGCATCTCGGTCATCAGGTGGCTGGAGACGAAGACCGTCCGGCCCTCGTCTGCCAGGGACCGCATCAGCTGTCGGACCCAGCGCACCCCGTCCGGGTCGAGGCCGTTGACCGGCTCGTCGAACATCAGCACCGGCGGGTCGCCGAGCAGCGCCCCGGCGATGCCGAGCCGCTGCCCCATGCCGAGGGAGAGGGTGCGGCCGGGCTTGGCCGCGGCGCGGGCGTCGAGCCCCACGGTGGCGAGCACCTCGTCCACCCGGCGGTCCGGTATCCCGTTGCTGCGGGCCATCGCGAGCAGGTGCGCCCGGCCCGACCGGGCGGGATGGACCGCCCGGGCGTCGAGCAGCGCGCCGACCTCGCGCAGCGGGCGCCGCAGCTCCCGGTACGCCCGCCCGCCCACGAGCGCCTGCCCGGCGGTGGGCCGGTCCAGCCCCAGGACCATCCGCATGGTGGTCGACTTGCCCGCGCCGTTCGGGCCGAGGAACCCGGTGACCCGGCCGGGTCCGATGTCGACGGTCAGGGCGTCGACGGCGGTCGTGCCCCCGAACCGCTTGGTCAACCCACGTAATGTGATCATGCGCCGACGCTAGGTCGGCAACCCCCGCGCCGACCGCGCCCGAACGGCACCACCCGGCACTGACTTTCGTCGGGTCCCGCCCCCGCGGCGGGCGTGCCGGTTCAGCGCCTGCGGACGACGAAGGCGTCGGGCATCCGGAAGGTCAGGTTGTCCGGGCACCACGGCTCGCGGACCACGGTGACCCCGTCCAGCAGCGCGGCGGTCTCGGCGACCACCACCGCCGCCTCCATCCGGGCCAACTGGTCGCCGACGCAGCGGTGCGCGCCCGCACCGAAGGCCAGGTGCCGGCGCGAACCGCGCTGCCCCGGCCGGAACTCGTTTGGCGCGTCGACGGTGTCCGGATCCCGGCCGGCGCGGGCCAGCCAGAGCACGACGCTGGTGCCCGCCGGCACCGCCGTCCCGCCCAGCGTGGTGTCCACCGCCGCCACCCGTCGCCAGGTCACGATCGGCGGCTCCAGCCGCAGTCCCTCCTCGACCACGTCGGCGACCGCGACGGTGCCGTCGCGCAGGCCGGCCAGCACGGCCGGCTCGCCGGCCAGCCGGTGCAGCAGCAGGGTGAGGAACTGCGAGGTGGTCTCCTGGCCGGCCACCAGCAGGAAGAACAGCGCGCCGACCACCACGTCGGGCGGGTGCCCGGCGGCCCGCAGCGACCCGGCCAGCCCGCCCCCGGTCGCGGCGAACTCCCGCAGCACCCGGTGGAAGCGGCCCACCTCGGCGGCGAGGGCCCGCTGCCGCTCGGCGTCCAGCGGCGCCCAGAACAGCTCCAGCGCCGCGCGGGCGAACTCCTTCACCGCGCCCACCGGCGCGTCGGGCAGCTCGACCAGCCGGGCCAGCACCAGCAGCGGCAGGTCGGCGGCGAGCTCGGCGTAGAGGTCCACCGGCCCGCCGGCGGCCAGGGTGGCCCCGATCCTGCCGACGCGCTCCCGCACCAGCCCGGTCAGCCAGGGCCGCTGCGCGGCGACCCGCGTCGGGTGCAGGGCGTCGGCGACGATCGCCCGGATCGCCGGGTGGCTGGCGCCGCCGTTGTTCGCCAGGGTGGGCGGCAGCCGGAACCGGTGCCCGGCCAGCACCCGCAGCGCGGCCACCGGGATCGGGGTCACCGCGTCCAGCGCGTTGTCCGGCCGGTACGTCGCCGGATCGGTGAGCACCTGGCGGACCAGGGCGTGCCGGGTCACGACCAGATGCGCGACACCCACGTGGTCGGACACCCGGGCCACGTCCGGCCAGTGCGCGTCGGCGGTCTGCGCCCAGCTGCGGAACAGCACGCCGACACGCTAGCGGCCCGCCCCCGGCAACCCCGCCCGCAACTGCCACACCGTGGTGCGCTTCACCCGTACGCTCTCCAGCGTCTCGGGCACCGGCACGTCGTAGACGGCCAGCTCGTCGAAGCGCTCGCGGGGCAGGAAGGCCCGGCCCGGATCGCCCACCAGCACCTCCGCCCCGGCGCGGGCGGCCCGGAGCAGGAAGCGCAGCACCCGGTTGGCCATCGCCTCGCTGTAGAACACGTCCCCGGCGAACACCACCTCGGCGCCGCCGGCGTCGCCGTCGAGGATGTCGCCGAGTTCCGCGTCGACGCGTACCCCGTTGGCCTCGGCGTTGACCGCGACGGCCGCGACGGCCAGCTCGTCGATCTCCACCGCGCGAACCGCGGCGGCGCCGGCCCGCGCGGCGGCGATGGCGACCAGGCCGGAGCCCGCGGCGAGGTCGAGCACCCGGCGGCCGGCGACCAGCTCCGGGTGATCGGTGACGTACCGGGCGAGCGCCTGCCCGCCGGCCCAGGCGAAGGCCCAGAACGGCGGCGGCTGCGCACTGCGGAACTCGCCCTCCGTCAACTCCCACAGGCCGATGGCGTCGTCCGCCTGGTGCAGTCGCACCTCGGGGACGAAGGCGACCGGGGCGAGACTGGCGTGCAGCCGGACGAAGGCGGCGGAGAGCTCGGACACGCCGGCGATTGTCCCCCGCCGCTCGAACCCGGCGACCGGCGCCACCCCGGGTCGCCGCCGCCCGCTCCCCGCCACCCGGAGGGTCCGTCGGGGGCCGGTCGGCCCCCGACGGGCGGCGCGCCGCGCGGGCGGCCGACTCCCCGCGCGGGATTCGACAAAAACAGTCTCTTGTACACGGACGTGACGGCTGTCACAGTCGAGAGGGGGACACCGCGACAGATCGGAGGCCGGTCATGGTCGTCGACTCCGCAGCGACCGGCCCCGCCGCCGCCGGGTGGCGGGACGCCCGCCGGCCATGGTGGCCGCTGGCGCTGCTCGTCCCGGGGCTGCCGTTCGTCGGCTGGGCGGCCTGGCGGGCCACCGGCGACGCGTGGGCCTGGTGGCTCACCCCCGCCGCCGTCTTCGTCCTGATCCCGGTGGTCGACCTGCTGGTCGGCGAGGACCGGAACAACCCGCCCGACGAGGCGGTGCCCCGGCTCGCCGCCGACGGCTACTACCGCTGGCTGACCTACCTCTACCTGCCCGCCCAGTACGCGGCCCTGGTGCTCTGCTGCGCGGTCTGGACCCGGGACGACCTGACGGTGGCCGGCGCGGCGGGCCTGGTCGTCACGATCGGGGTGGTCGACGGCATCGCCATCAACACCGCCCACGAGCTCGGCCACAAGCGGGAGACGGTGGAGCGCTGGCTGTCCAAGGTGGCCCTCGCACCGGCCGCGTACGGGCACTTCCACGTCGAGCACAACCGGGGCCACCACACCCGCGTCGCCACGCCGGAGGACCCGGCCAGCGCCCGGCTGGGGGAGAGCTTCTGGGCGTTCTGGCCGCGTACCGTCTCAGGCAGCCTGCGCTCGGCGTGGCGGCTGGAGACCGGCCGGTTCCGCATCCGGGGCCGCAGCCCGTGGACGTGGCGCAACGACGTGCTCAACGCGTTCGCGATGACCCTCGCGCTCTACGCGGCGCTGGCCGTCGCCTTCGGTCCGGGCGTGCTGCCGTTCCTGGCGCTCCAGGCGGTGGTCGGGTTCTCCCTGCTCGAGGTGGTCAACTACCTGGAGCACTACGGGTTGGCGCGGCAGCGCACCCCCGCCGGCCGCTACGAGAAGGTCGACCCCCGGCACAGCTGGAACAGCGACCGCAGCGTGACCAACATCTTCCTCTTCCAGCTCCAGCGGCACAGCGACCACCACGCCAACCCGTTGCGCCGCTACCAGACGCTGCGCAGCTTCGAGTCCTCGCCGCAGCTGCCCGCCGGGTACGCCACGATGGTGGTGGCCGCGCTGGTGCCGCCGGTCTGGCGTCGGCTGATGGACCACCGCGTCCTCGCCCACTACGGCGGGGACCTGACGCTGGCCAACGTCCACCCGCCGGCCCTGCGCCGGTTGCGGAGGCGCTCAAGCCGTGGCCCGGCGGCCGCCTGACGGCCGCCCCCGCGGGCTTGGCATCCCGGCGGCCGGGCACCCGTCGGGCTCCCGTCCCCGGTGCCCCGCCGGGTTCGCGTCCGGCGTTGCGGCCGGGTCCCTCACGGCGCCCAGTCGGGGTCGCGTCCGAAGGCGGCGACGAGGCGGTCCTGCTCGTCCGCCCGCGCCGGCACGTCGACCTCCGGCCGGACCAGCCGGCCCCGCTGGTAGTCGCCGATCCGCCGACCGAACCAGCGGGCGCACGCGGCGACCGCGTCGGCGTCCAGCCGGGGGTCCGCGCCGATCGCCACGGCGAGGTCCCAGCCGTGGATCAGGTGCTCCGCGACCAGCTGGTGCAGGTACTCGTCGGCGGGGGTCTCGCCGGCGGAGAGCGCGACGGTGCGCTCCAGCGCCCCCGGGTGGGTGAAGGCCAGCTCGGCCTGCCCTGCCGCCTCCCGGGCCGCGCCGGCCGGGTCCGGGCCGAGCAGGTCGCCGTCGTAGCGGTCGCCGACCTCCTCGATCGTCCGCCCCGCGAGCAGCGCGACGCTCCACCGGTCCTCGCCCACCACGTGGTTGACCAGCGTCCGGACGTCCCAGTCGGGGCACGGGGTCGGGTCCGACCACTGGCCTGGGCCGACCTGCGCCACCCGGTCGGTGAACTCGGCCAGGCTGCGGCGGTACGTCTCCAGCGGGTCCATGCCGACGATTGTTCCGGCTGCCCCCGGCAGCCGAGCCGTTTTGCCGGCTTCGCGGGCGGCCGGCCGCCCGGTCGTCGGGGCCCGCCGGGGCGCCGGCGCGGCTGGCCGGGCGCGGGCGGTGCCGGGCTCAGTCCAGCTGCGCCGGGTCCAGCCCCAGCTCGCGGGCGGTGAGCAGGCGCACCCACTCGGCGAACTGCCGGCGGGAGATCACCCGCTCGTGCACCGCGAGCTGCACCGCCAGCCCGTCCACCACCGCGCTGATCCGCCACGCCGCCCCGGCCGGGTCGGCGCACTCGAAGGTGCCGTCGCGGACCCCGTCCGAGATGACCGTCGCCAGGTCCTCCCGCCAGCGCAGGTCGAGCCGTCGGGAGACCTTCTCCAGTTCCGGGGTACGCAGCGACTCGGCCCAGCCGTCGATCCACATGGCCCAGGACGTCGCCCGGCCCGCCGGCGTGTAGAGCCGCACGATCCGGCGGAGCTTGGTCAGGGGCGGGGCGCTGGAGCGCATCACCGCGTCCAGGCGGGCCAGGTCCTGTTCCACCGCGTACGCGAACGCCTGCGCGAGCAGCCGGTCCTTGGTGGCGAAGTGGTAGAAGACCAGCGCCTGGCTCACCCCGGCGGCCTGTGCCACGTCGGCCGTGCGGGTGTTGGCCAGACCGCGTTCCACGATCACGTCACAGGCCGTGCGCAGCAGGGCATCCAGGCGGATCTCGGCCGCACGTCTCGTCACGCCGTTACCGTAGCCCATCCAACCGAACACGGGCAGTTACGGATCCCGGCCCGTTCGGCCCACTACAGTCGGAAGCCGGACAGTTCCCGGGGCGCGCTCCGGCCCTGCTCCGCGACGGCTCACCCCGCCGCCGACCGGGCGACCGCACGGGTCCGCTCCGGACGGACCCGGCCCGAGCCGCCGGACCGCCGAGGGGGCCCAGCCCATCCTCCTAGGAAGCCTTAGGCGCGGGGACCGACGACACCCGCCCGCCGCCGCGCGGGACAGGGAACCGCCGCCTGACGCGCCGGGAGCCACCCCGATTTGGCAACCGCTCGCCGGCTCGGCTAAAGTTCTCACCCGTCACCGGTTAACGCCGGAGACACGCGGACGTAGCGCAGCTGGTAGCGCATCACCTTGCCAAGGTGAGGGTCGCGGGTTCGAATCCCGTCGTCCGCTCGGAGCTGCCGCCACGCATGACGGGGGCAACCTCGGTGGGGTGGCCGAGAGGCGAGGCAACGGCCTGCAAAGCCGTGTACGCGGGTTCAAATCCCGTCCCCACCTCGGTAACAAGCGAGGGCGATTGGCGCAGTGGGAGCGCGCTTCCTTGACACGGAAGAGGTCACTGGTTCAAACCCAGTATCGCCCACCAGCACGAAGGCCCGTCACCATCCGGTGACGGGCCTTCGCCGTTTCCCGGGCACACCCGAGCGCCGTTCCCTCGCCGGCCGAATCCGCCGCCGCCGTTCCCTCGCCGGCCGGGTCCGCCGCCGCCCTGACGAACAGCGGCGGCCACGGTGACGAGGATCGGTTCGACGGCACCGGCGACGACCGCCCCGCCCACGACCCTCGGCGTGGACGGGGCGGCCGCACCTCCCCCCGGAGCGACCGGTCGGACGTGCTTCCCCGTGCCGCGCGTCCGGACGTGGGTCGGTGGACGGCCGGGATCCCGTACCGGCTGCACCCACACGGTAGGAAGCCCTGGCGGGTCGAGGCGAGGACCGATCCGCACAGCGAGGGCGTCGGCGGTGCCGGCCTGCACAGCGGCCCCGGCCCGCCGCCGTGCCCGGTCCGCCGGAGCGAGGACCCTCAGCCCGGCGGGGCGTCGAGCACCCGCAGCGCGAGCCACAGCTCGTGCCGGGCGCTCGGCCCGCGCAGCAGGCTTCGTCCGAGGACCTGCTCGGCCCGGTTGAGCCGCTTGCGTACGGCGGACACCGAGATCCCGAGCGCGGTGGCGGTGCCGGGGAGCCGGCCGTCGGCGCGCAGCCAGGCGCGTACCGTCGCCAGGCCCACGGTCGTCCCGTCGGCACCCAGGGGTGCGACCTGGTCGTGCGCCCAGAGGCGCAGCGCCGGGACGGCCAGCAGCCGGTCCAGGCCGTGCCACCGGCCGTCCCCGTCCCCGGCGGCCGCCCCGCCGCGCGGATCGCCGCCGCTCGCCCCGAGCGGGCTGCCCTCGGGCGGTCCGGCGGGGGCGCCGTCGCCGGGCGCGACCGCCCCGGCCGGGCCGACGGCGTCGCCACCGTCGCCGGGCGCGGCCGGGCCGAGCAGGTGCAGGGCCAGCCACGCGACCGACTGGTCGGAGACCCGGGACAGGTCCAGGGCCAGGCGGTCGCGCAGCAGCGCCAGCCGGGCCGCGAGGGTGTTGCGGTGGATCCGCAGGTGGCGGTGGGCCGCGCCGTCGAAGGCGAGCCAGGAGCCGAGCGTGGCCAGCAGTTCCGGCCCGTCGGGGTCGGTGCGTCGGGCCGGCCGGTACGACAGGCACGGCGCCAGCAGGGCCGAGGCCCAGTCGCTCCCGGCGGGGCCCAGCGCGGACCGCAGGTCCGCCGGGCGGTCGAAGCGGCAGTGCCCGTCCGGGCGGCTCCGGGCGACCGCGAGCGCGTGGAACGCCTGCTCGTAGCCGACCGCGGTGCGGTGCAGCGGCACCGGCTCGCTGACCCCGACCCGGGTGTCCGGCACCCGCCGGCTGATCAGCCGGCCCGCCGCCTCCGCGGCGGAACCACGGCCGCCCGGCGCCGCGCCGTGTTCGGGCACCAACGCGATGAGGTGCCGGGAGCGCACGGGGCAGGGCACCACCCAGGCCCGCCCGCCCAGCGCGCGGGTCACCTGCCCGGCTGCCTCGCCGCGCCGGCCGGGGGCGCACTCGACGACGCACACCCGGGCCACGTCCGGCAGGTGGGGGCGCAAGGCCGCCGCGACGCGCCGGGCCGGCGCCACGTCGCCGACCATGAGCAGGTGCAGCACCGCCTCCCGGCCGCGGCCGTCGCCGGCTGCCACCCGGCGCCGGGCCCGCTCGGAGCGGTCCAGCCGCCAGCAGAGCCCGAGCAGGCGCGCGGCGTCGGCGAGCAGGTCGCCCGGGATCGGCTCCGCCGGGTCGGCGGCCGCGAGCCACGGTGGCGGGTCCGCCCCACCGTCGGGGTCGCAGTCCGGGCCGTCCCCGGGCGCCGCGGCCCCGAGGGCGACGAGGTGGACCGTCGGCGCTCCGTCGCCGCCCCGCACGGCCGCCGGGGTGCCGCGCGCGTGCAGGCCGGGTACGGCGCGGGCGGCGGCGGCCAGCACGGCCGGGGCGAGCGGGTGTCGGCCCGGGTGGACGCTGAGGACCGTGCCGTCGACGCCGATCAGCGCGACCGTGGCGGCGGACCGACGGGCCAGTTCGCCCAGGACGGCCGGGACGGGGTCGGGGCCGGCGGCGAGCCGGGTCATCGCCACGACGGCTTCGGCGCGTTCGGGGCGCGAGCGCGGCGGTGGTCGTCCGCGCGTCCGCGACCCGTCCGGCTCCGCCCGCATGTCAGCAGACGGTATTACCCGGTGGCGGCGGTCGCCAGCGAGCCGATCCCGGGGGTGAGCTCGGGCACCCGCCGCCGGGCCGGTCGTACGGGCGGCGGAGACGCAACGTGCCGGCCACCCCGAGGAGGGGCGGCCGGCACGGCACGGCGTGCGCGCGACCGTCCAGCTCCGGCGGCCGCGTGGACCGGCGTCAGAGCGGCGGGGCGACGTCCCGGCGCTCCTCGACCCGCCGGTACTCGACCGGCTCGGTCGTGCTGACCACCCGGCGGCGGCGCCCCCAGATGAGCGTGGTCATGATCAGGCCGAGCACGCCGGCGGCCATCAGGATCCACCCGACGACGTCGAGGTTGATGCCGCCGACGCTCGCGTCGAGTGCGAAGGTGAGGATCGCGCCGAGCGCGATCAGGAAGATGCTGGTGCCGATACCCACGACAGCCTCCTAGGTCAGGGGATGTGGTGTGCTGTCGATGGACCTCAGTACCCCGTGGTTGACCAGCGCAATCATCACCCGGTCGCCCCGCCGGCGGGGCGGCGTGCCGGGCGATCTTGCCGTCGGGTAGAGTTTCCCCCGTCGCCGACGAACACCGGCGGCACGCGGACGTAGCGCAGCTGGTAGCGCATCACCTTGCCAAGGTGAGGGTCGCGGGTTCGAATCCCGTCGTCCGCTCGCGATCCGCCCCTCGTGGTCCGGCCTGCCGGACCGGGCGGTCACCCCCGGGCGATTGGCGCAGTGGGAGCGCGCTTCCTTGACACGGAAGAGGTCACTGGTTCAAACCCAGTATCGCCCACCACGTTTCGGACCCGCCCCACCCGCCCAGCGCGCGGGAACACCCCCGCCCCCGGTTGACCCGGTGGGCGGACGGCCCCCGTCCCGGGGCGGCGACCCCACCACGAGCACGCGGAAGACCCGTCTCCTGCGCGTCCGCTTCTGCCGTCGGCAGATCCGCTGACCGTGAACACGGGGTCCGACCGCCGCTCGGAGCGGGCACAGTGGCACGCATGAGACTGCTGGTGCTGGGCGGAACGGGATTCGTGGGCGGCGCGACGGTCGCCGAGGGGGTGCGTCGCGGCTGGTCGGTGACGGTGTTCAACCGGGGGCTGCACGGCGCGACGCCGGAGGGCGTACGCCGGTTGCGGGGTGACCGGACCGCGCCCGACGGCCTGACGGCGCTCGCGGACGGCGAGTGGGACCTCGTGGTCGACACCTGGGACGGCGCGCCCCGCGCGGCGCGGGACGCCGCCCGTGCGCTGGACGGCCGGGCCGACCGGTACGTCTACGTCTCCAGCGGCTCGGTCTACGTGGCGCCCGCAACCCCGGGGGTGGGCGAGGAGGCCCCCGTGGTGGACGCGGAGCCGGACGCCGGCGACGGCGACTACGCGGCCAACAAGGCCGGCGGCGAGCGGGCCGTGCGGGAGGTGTTCGGCGAGCGGGCGGTGATCGCCCGGGCCGGGCTGATCCTCGGGCCGGGGGAGGACATCGGCCGGCTGCCCTGGTGGCTGACGCGGATCGCCCGGGGCGGGGACGTGCTGGCGCCGGGCCCGGTCGACCTGCCGGTGCAGTACGTCGACGTGCGGGACCTGGCGGGCTGGATGCTGGACCGGGGCGCGGCGCGCACGGGCGGGACGTTCAACGTGGTGAGCCGCCCCGGGCACACGACGATGGGGGAGCTGCTCGACGCCTGCGTGGCGGCCACCGGCGCCGACGCCCGGCTGCGCTGGACCGACCCGGCGCCGATCCTGGCCGCCGGGGTGGTGCCGTGGAACGACCTGCCGATCTGGATCCCGGCCGGGCACGAGTACCGCTGGTTGCAGGAGCGCGGCGTCGAGCGGGCGTACGCGGCGGGGCTGACCTGCCGCCCGGTGGCCGAGACGGTCGCCGCCACCTGGGCGTGGCTGCGGGCGGTCGGCGCGGTCCCGCCACGGGCGGGACGCCCGCAGCGCGCCCCGGTGGGACTGGACCCCGACCGGGAGGCGGCGCTGCTCGCCGCGACGGACGCGGCGCGCGCCTGACCCCGACCGGACGAGGCACCGCCGGCCGGGGCCGGTCAGGACCGGGTGACCGGCAGGTCGAGCACCTCGTCCACCTCGCGGCGCGGGGTCGGCCAGCCCGGCTGGCCGAAGCCGATGCGCATCACCATCTGCGGCGTGCCGAACCGCCCCAGCGACAGCCGCAGCTGCTCCCGCGCCGACGGCACCTCGATCGGCTGGGACAGCATCGACACCGCCAGCCCCGAGTCCGTCGCGCTCAGCAGCACCCGCTGCAACGCCTGCCCGGCGACGACCTGGTCGGTCGCCGTGTTGCCCGGCGAGCCGAGCACCGCGACCAGCGGCTCCGGTTCGAAGTCCCGCCCCGGGGCCCGGTCCAGGCCGCCGAAGCCCCGGGACGGCAGCAGGTCCTGCGGTTCGCCCTGCGGGCCGCCGGACGCGGCCGGGATCCCGTCCGGGGCGGACGTGACGCGTACCCACTCCTGGCGCTCGGCCCGGTACTCCGGGCTGCGCTCCAGCACCCGGTGGGCGCTGCGGGCGATCTCGGCGAACGCGTTCACCGCGCTGACGCCGACCAGCAGTTCCAGCCAGCACTGCTCGGCGCGGGCCGCCTCGGCGAGGCGCCAACGGGCGTCGGCGGGCACCGGGTCGGGCCAGAACGGCGCACGGTTGCTGAACCGGCGGGGGATGGCCGCGTACAGGGCCTGCTCGGCGGGGGTCGGGCGGCGCGGCACGTCCGGGACCAGCCGGGCCACCACGTCCGGCTCGGCCGGACAGGGGCGCAGCCGCACCTTCGCCGGGGTGCCGGCCACGGCCAGGGCGAGCCGCAGGTTGAACAGCGCCGCCCCGCAGGCGATCCGGACCCCCCAGCCGTTCGGGTCGGTGGCCGGCAGCCGGCGGTCCGGGTCGACCCGCACCTCGATGCCGCCGTCGCGCAGGCGGAACCGCCACGGCTGGGTGTTGTGCAGCGACGGCGCGCGTACGGCGTCGGTGGCGGCGGCCCGTAGCTGCTCGACGGTGAAGCCGGTGTCCATGGTCGTGCCCCTTCCGTGGCAGGTCGTGCGCCGGCGAGTGGTACGTGTCCACGGTGCGTCACCGGACCGTGGCCCGGGCAGGGCCGGACGTCCCGTCCCACCGGGCCGGACCGGCCCCGTCGCAGGTGCGGACCTCGGCCCGTGGCGGCCTCGGGCCGACGCTCACCACCCGCCGCGGCGTGGCCGGCGAGCCGGGGCGGCGCGGGGTGAGGCCGGTTCGGGACCTTCGACCCGTGCGGAAACCGGTGCGTAGCGGGTAGAAACTAGGGATGATCCGCGTGTTCCTGCTCGACGACCACGAGGTCGTCCGCCGTGGCCTGGCCGACCTGCTGCAGAGCAGCGGGGACATCGAGGTGGTCGGCGAGTCCGGCCTCGCCCAGGAGGCGGTCCGGCGTATCCCGGCCCTGCGGCCGGACGTGGCGATTCTCGACGCGCGGCTGCCCGACGGCAACGGCATCGACGTGTGCCGGGACGTGCGGGCCGTGGACTCCTCGATCAAGGGCCTGATCCTCACCTCGTACGAGGACGACGAGGCGCTCTTCGCGGCGATCATGGCCGGCGCGTCCGGCTACGTGCTGAAGCAGATCCGCGGCACCGACCTGGTCGACGCGGTGCGCCGGGTGGCGGCCGGGCAGTCGCTGCTCGACCCGGCGATCACCACCCGGGTGCTGGAGCGCATCCGCAGCGGCGTCGAGCAGCCGCGCGAGCTGAAGTCGCTCACCGAGCAGGAGCGGCGGATCCTGGAGTACGTGGCCGAGGGCCTCACCAACCGGGAGATCGCCGGGAAGATGTTCCTGGCCGAGAAGACGGTGAAGAACTACGTCTCCAGCGTGCTGGCCAAGCTGGGCCTGGAGCGCCGCACCCAGGCGGCCGTCCTCGCCACCCGCCTCCTCGGCAAGTCCCACTGACTCGTGCGGGTCAGTCCCGCAGCGGCACCGACCAGTGCAGTTCGGTGCCGCGGGGCTCGGCCCGGCGTACGTCGAACTCGCCGCCGTGGCGCTCGGCGCGCTCGCGCAGGTTGACCAGGCCGCTGCGCGCGGCGGCCGGGTCGCAGCCCACCCCGTCGTCGGTGACGGTCACGCTCACCCGGCCGGCGTCGACCCGCACCGCCACCGTCACGCGGTCGGCCCGCGCGTGCCGTACCGCGTTGGAGAGCGCCTCCCGCAGCACGGCGGTGAGGTCGGGGCGGACCGCGTCGGGGACGGCGCTGTCGATCGGCCCGGTCAACTCCAGTCGGGGCCGGTAGCCGAGCGACTCGGTGGCCACCTCGATCGCCTCCCGGATCTCGGTGCGCAGCGCCGCGCTCATCGGGGTGCGCAGCTCGAAGATGGTGCGGCGGATGTCCTTGATCGTGGCGTCCAGGTCGTCGACCGCCGCGTTGATCCGCCTGGCGACCTCCGGCTTCGTCGTCATCGGGGCGGCACTCTGCAACTGCAGGCCGGTGGCGAAGAGCCGCTGGATGACCACGTCGTGCAGGTCCCGGGCGATGCGCTCGCGGTCCTCCAGGACCACCAGCAGCTCCCGTTCCTCCTGCCCGCGCGCCCGTTCCATGGCCAGCGCGGCCTGCCCGGCGAAGCTGCCCAGCAGGGCCATGTCGTCGTCGTTGGCGACGGGCGCCCGGTCGGCCCGGTGCGCGATCACCAGCACCCCGTGCAGGGTGTCGGCGGTGGCCAGCGGCGCGACCATCGCCGGGCCGGTCCGCAGCAGCGCCGGCCAGGGCGCGGCGTGGGCCAGGTCCGCCACGTGGTCGTGCCGGCCCTCGACGACGGCGGCGGCGAAGCTCGTCTCGGCCGCCGGCAGCACGGTGCCGACGAGGGCGTCGGCCTGCTCGTCGGCACCGTCCACCACCTCGACGGTGAACTCCTCGGCGTCGGGGTCGTAGAGCAGCACCAGCGCGACCTCCGCCTCGGCGACCTCGCGGGCGCGCCGCGCCACCAGCGTCAGGGCGTCGGTGCGGCGCACCTCGCCGAGCAGCACGGCGGTGATCTCGGCGGTCGCCGCGAGCCAGCGTTCCCGGCGGTGGGCCAGCGCGTAGAGGCGGGCGTTCTCGATCGCCACGCCGGCCGCCGCGGCGAGCGCGACGACGATCTCCTCGTCGTCCTCGGTGAACTCCGCGCTGCCCTGCTTCTCGGCCAGGTACAGGTTGCCGAACACGTGGTCGCGGATGCGCACGGGCACGCCGAGGAAGCTGTGCATCGGCGGGTGGTGCGGCGGGAACCCGTAGGACTTCGGGTGCTGGGTGATGTCGGGCATCCGCAGCGGGCGCGGGTCGTCGATGAGCAGGCCGAGCACGCCCCGCCCGTGGGGCAGCTCGCCGATCCTGGCGTGCAGCTCCGCGTCGATGCCGTGGGTGATGAAGTCGTGCAGCAGGCGGTCGTGGCCGATCACGCCGAGCGCGCCGTAGCGGGCGCCGACCAGCTCGCAGGCCGACTCCACGATCCGTTGCAGGGTGCTGCGCAGGTCCAGGTCGGTGCCGATGCCGACCACCGCGTCGAGCAGGGCACGCAGCCGCTCCCGGCTGGTCACCACCTCGCCCACCCGGTCCAGCATCTCCTGGAGCAGCTCGTCGAGCCGTACCCGGGACAGCGGGCTGAGCCCCAGCGAGGGGGTCACGTGCGCGTCGGGGCGGGAGTTCGGGGTGCTGGCGGCCACCGGGCGATGGTATCGCCCGGTGGCCGTGGCCCCGGCCCCGCTACGCGTCGGTGGCCCGCACCGCCGAGGTGTCGACCACCTGCGCGACGTCCAGGCGCGGGGTGTGCGGCGGGCCGGCGTGTGCCGGGTCCGCGAGCCCCAGCCGGATCACGAGGTACGGGTAGCCGAGGCCGGCCAGCAGCCCGCGCAGCGTCTGCCGGGTGCCCGCGACCTCCACCACGCCGCTCAGCGGCACCACGGAGATGCCGAGCCGGGTCGCGGTCAGCCAGGCGGCCGAGAGCGCCTCGCCGGCGTGCAGCCAGCTGTCCGGCTCGTCCTCGTCGCCGTAGAGCACCCCGTACACGGCGGCCCGGTCGTGCCCGGGACCGACGGGCAGGGTGCCGGGGCGGCCGAAGTCGCGGGCCGGCACGGTGGTCTGGGGCGACTCCGCGGGCAGCACCTCCGGCGGCAGGCCGGTGCCGGTGCCGCTGCGGCTGGTCCAGTACTCCAACTCCTCGCGCAGCTGCGGGTCCTCCGCCTCGACCGACGCGGCGTGCCCGGCCGCGGCGGCCAGCTCCAGGACGTTGTCGCGGTCGAGGAACTGCAACTGGCAGCCCTCGGCGGCGACCGCCGAGGCGATCTCCCCGAGGGCGGCGGTCGGCACCGGCTCGTCGCTGACCGGGCGCCGGTCGGTGTGCCGCACCTGCATGCACTGCACGAGGCGCATGGCCTCCGGGTCGGCCTCCGCGCGGGCCATCCCGGTCAGCCGGGCCAGCAGGTCCTCGTCGGCCGGGTCCGGCATCCGCTCCACGACGGCGGTCCAGCCCTCCGCGGTCAGCGCGACCCGCGCGTGGTGCAGCGCGGCCCCGCAGCTGTACGCCAGCAGCCGGCCCTCCGGATCGGTCGCCGTCAGCCGGGGATCGCGGACCACCCGCAGCTCCAGCGCGTCCGGCAGGACCCGCCACCGCCACGGTTGGCTGTTGTGCACCGACGGGGCGTGCCCGGCCGTCGCGGCGGCCTCCGCGAGTGCGGTGGTCAGCGGACGATCCGTCGCCGGCGTTCCGTGGCTCATGGTCACGACCTTTCCGTTTCTCCCCATCGTGCCCCAGCCCGACGGTGCCCCGGGCGGGGTTGCGGCTCCATCCTGCGCCATCCCCCCTGCCGACGCACGGTACGCAGGTCCCGGCGCGGCAGGGCATGTCGCCCCTCCGGTTCGCCCGGATGCCCTCCGCGGCGCGGTGGGCGCTGAGACGATCCGCAGGTGGGCAGGGAGCCGCGGGAGTGCGTGCCGGAGCAGCCGGCACGGCGGGACCGGTCGCGCCTGGTGCTGTGGGCTCCGCTGGTCGGGGTGACGGCGCTGGTGCTGGCCGGGGCGGCGTTGGGGCTCGCCGGGCGGCGGGACGCGGCCGAGGTGGTGTGGGCGTCCGCCACCGTGGCCGCCCTGGCGCCCGCCGCCTGGTCGGTGCTGCGGCAGCTGTGGCACCGGCAGTTCGGGGTGGACGTGATCGCCGTGCTGGCCCTGGCCGGCGCGCTGGTCGTACGGGAGTACCTGGCCGGGGCGGTGATCGCGGTGATGTTGGCCACCGGGCGGGCGCTGGAGGCGTACGCCCAGGGGCGGGCGACCCGCGACCTGCGTGCCCTGCTCGCCCGCGCCCCCCGTACCGCCCGGCGGCGCGGCCCGGGCGGGGGCGTCGAGGTGGTGCCGCTGGACCGGGTGGCGGCGGGGGACCGGCTGCTGGTCGGGCCGGGCGACGTGGTGCCGGTCGACGGGCAGGTCGACGAGCCGGTGACCCTCGACGAGTCCGTGGTGACCGGCGAGTCCCGGCTGGTGCGGCGCGCGGCCGGCGAGCAGGTGGCCAGCGGCGTGGTCAACGCCGGCGCCGGCTTTCCGATGCGCGCGACGAGGGACGCGGCGGGGAGCACCTACGCGGGGATCGTCCGGCTGGCCGAGGAGGCGACCGCTCACAAGGCGCCGATGGTCCGCCTCGCCGACCGGTACGCCGCCGCGTTCGTGCCGTTCACCCTGGTCCTGGCCGGGCTGGGCTGGCTGCTCTCCGGCGAGTTCGTCCGGGCGGTGGCCGTGCTGGTGGTCGCCACCCCGTGCCCGCTGCTGCTGGCGACCCCGATCGCGATCGTGTCCGGGCTGTCCCGGACCGCCCGGCGCGGGGTGCTGGTCCGCGACGGCGGCTCGCTGGAGCTGCTCGGCCGGGCCCGAACCCTGCTGGTCGACAAGACCGGCACGCTGACCGCCGGCCGTCCCCGCGCCGCCGAGGTCGTGGCCGCCCCCGACGGCGACCGCGACGACGTGCTGCGTCTCGCCGCCTCGGTCGAGCAGCTCTCCCCGCACGTGCTGGCCCGCGCGCTGGTGGCGCAGGCGCGCGAGCGGAGCCTGCCGCTGACCGAGCCGGCCGGGGTGACCGAGGAGCCGGGCCGGGGCGTACGCGGGTCGGTCGACGGGCGGCAGGTCCGGGTCGGTCAGCTCGACGGCGACCTGCCCGACTGGGCGGGGCGGGCCCGGTCCCGGGCCGAGCTGGCCGGCCGTTCGGTGGTCTGGGTCAGCGGCGAGCGGGGCCCGCTCGGGGCGATCCTGCTGGAGGACCCGGTACGCCCCGACGCCCGCCGCACCGTGCGCCGGCTGCGCGAGGCGGGGCTGCGGCGCATCGTCATGGTCACCGGGGACCGGCCCGACGTCGCCGCCCAGGTCGCGCGGGTGGTGGGCGTGGACGACGTGGTGGCCCGGTGCTCGCCGGCGGAGAAGGCGACCCGCGTACGCGAGGAGGCGCGCCGGGCGGTCACGGTGATGGTCGGCGACGGGGTGAACGACGCCCCGGCCCTCGCCGAGGCGCACGTCGGCGTGGCCATGGGCGCCACCGGGGCGACCGCCTCGGCCGACGTCGCCGACGCGGTGCTCACCGTCGACCGGCTCGACCGGCTCGCCGACGCGGTGGAGATCGCCCGGTACGCCCGCCGGATCGCGGTGCAGAGCGCCACCGTCGGGATGGGCCTGGCGGTGCTGGCGATGCTGGTCGCCGCCGTCGGTCGGTTGCCCCCGGTCGCCGGGGCATTCCTCCAGGAGGGCATCGACGTGCTGGTGATCCTCAACGCGTTGCGCGCCCTCGGGGGCGGGCTGCGCCGCCGCGACGTGCCGCCGGGCACCCGCGAGCTGCTCGACCGGTACGCGGCCGAACACGGCGGCGTCCGCGACGTGCTCGCCGCCCTGCGCGACACCGCCGACCTGGTCGCCACCGCACCGGACGCGCCGCAGTGCCTGCCCGCGCTGCGCGGGACGCACCGCAGGCTGACCGGGGTGGTGCTGCCGCACGAGGCGGCCGAGGAGCGTCAGCTCTACCCGGCGCTGGCCGACCCGCTGGGCAGCGCCGAGGCGACCTCGACGATGAGCCGCGCCCACGTGGAGATCCGGCGGCTGGTGGACCGGATCGGCGCCCACCTCGCGCAGGCCGGCGACGGCCCCCTGCGCCCAGACCAGCTCACCGATCTGCTCGCCGCCCTCTACGGCCTGGAGGCGATCCTGCGGCTGCACCTCGCCCAGGAGGAGGAGGACTACTTCTCGCTCAGCCCGGCGGAACCGGCCGAGAGCCGCTGACCGCGCCGAGATCCGGTGGGCGCGCCGAGGGCCGGTGGGCGCGCCGAGGGCCGGTGGGCGCGCCGAGGGCCGGTGGGCGCGCCGAGGGCCGGTGGGCGTGCCGAGGGCCGGTGGGCGTGCCGAGGGCCGGTGGGCGGGTCGAGGTCCGGTGGGCGTGCCGAGAGCCGGTGGGTGCCGGGAGGCCCCCCGCACATCGCGACGCGACGGCGGGGGGCCCTCTGACTCACCGTTCCCGGACCACCGCCACCGGGCAGTGCGCGTGCTGGATGAGCTGCTGGCTGACCGAACCCAGCAGCATCCCCGTCAGGCCGCCCCGGCCCCGGGTGCCGACCACCACCAGGCACGCGTTGCGGCTGGCGTCGACCAGCAGGGACGCCGGGCGGCCCTCCGTCACCTCCACGGTGACCGGCACGTCGGGGAACGTCGCGCCCCACCGGGCCAGCGGCTCGTCGAGCTCGGCCCGGTCGGCCGCCGTGGCCTCCCGCGCCTCGGGGCCCGCCGGCAGACGCTGGCCGGTGGGCGGATGCCAGGCCCGCACCACGTGCAGGGGCACCCGCCGGGTGGCGGCCTGCTCGAACGCGAAGCCCAGCGCCAGCAGCGAGCACTCGGACCCGTCCACGCCGACCGCGACGTGCCCGGTGCGCCCGCCGGCGGCGGCCTCGCCGCGGACGACCACGACCGGACAGTGCGCGTGGGCGGCGACGGTGACCGCGGTCGAGCCGACGAGCAACCCGCCGAAGCCGCCGTGCCCCCGGGTGCCCAGCACCAGCAGGTCGGCCTGCGCCGAGCGTTCCTGGAGCACCAGCGCGGGCGGCCCGTCGAACACCTCACCCGTGACGGTCAGCTCCGGGTGCGCGGCGGACGCGTCCGCCGCCGCCTTGCGGACCAGCTCCTCGACCTGCCGCCGGGCCGTCTCGTCCGGCCAGATGCCGGGAGCGACGCCGGGGCCGATCCAGCCGGCCACGGTGAGCCACTCGAAGACGTACGCCAGCCGCACCGGCCGCCCGCTGCGGCCGGCCTCCTCCAACGCCCACTCCAGCGCGGCGGAGGCGTCGGCGGAGCCGTCGTAGCCGACCAGGATCTCGTTGCCGCTCATCGGGCCCACCTCTCGTTCGCGACTGCGGGGTTGGCGAGTTCGCTCCTCGCGCTCACGGTGTCAGCCTTTCGTTCGCGACTGCGGGGCTCGCAGGCTCACTCCTCGCGCTCACGGTGCCAGCCTTTCGTTCGCGGCTGCGGGGCTCGCAAGCTCACTCCTCGCGCTCACTGGTCACCCCGCAGTCCCGGGTCCGTCTCGCGGACCCAGCGCCACTCCGCGACCCGGGGGTCGTCCTCGCCGTGCTGCCGGGTGTGGTCCCGGCAGGCCTGCCGGGCGTCGACCATCTCCTGCCGCAGGTGGGCGGCCCGGTCGGCCAGCCCCGGCACCCGGTCGATCACGTCGATGACCAGGTGGAAACGGTCCAGGTCGTTGAGCATCACCATGTCGAACGGCGTGGTGGTGGTGCCCTCCTCCTTGTAGCCGCGCACGTGCAGGTTGGCGTGGTTGGTGCGGCGGTAGGTGAGCCGGTGGATCAGCCACGGATAGCCGTGGTATGCGAAGATGACCTGCTTGTCCCGCGTGAAGATCGTGTCGAACTCCTTGTCCGACAGCCCGTGCGGGTGCTCCGTCGGCGGCTGGAGGCGCATCAGGTCGACGACGTTGACGACCCGCACCTTCAGCTCCGGCAGGTGCCGGCGCAGCAGGTCCGCGGCGGCCAGCGTCTCCAGCGTGGGCACGTCTCCGGCGCAGGCGAGCACCACGTCCGGCTCGCTGCCGGCGTCCGTGCTGGCCCAGTCCCAGATCCCGATGCCGCGCCGGCAGTGCTGGACGGCCTCGTCCATCGACAGCCAGTTCGGGGCGGGCTGCTTGCCGGCCACCACCACGTTGATGTAGTGCCGGCTGCGCAGGCAGTGGTCCATCGTGGAGAGCAGGGTGTTGGCGTCCGGCGGCAGGTAGACGCGTACCACCTCCGCCTTCTTGTTCATCACGTGGTCGATGAAGCCCGGGTCCTGGTGGGAGAAGCCGTTGTGGTCCTGCCGCCACACGTGGCTGGAGAGCAGGTAGTTCAGCGAGGCCACCGGCTTGCGCCACGGGATGCCCCGGGTCACCTTCAGCCACTTCGCGTGCTGGTTGAGCATCGAGTCGACGATGTGGATGAATGCCTCGTAGCTGGTGAAGATGCCGTGCCGGCCGGTCAGCAGGTAGCCCTCCAGCCAGCCCTGGCAGAGGTGCTCGGAGAGGACCTCCATCACCCGCCCGTCCGGGGAGAGGTGGTCGTCGCCGGGCACGGTGCCGGCCATCCAGGCCCGGCCGGTGACCTCGAACGCCGCGCCGAGCCGGTTCGAGGCGACCTCGTCGGGGCCGAAGAGGCGGAACGTCTGCGGGTTGGCGGCGATCACGTCGCGGACCCACGGGCCGAGGGCGCCGGTCGCGCCGGCCACGGTCTCGCCGGGCCGCGGCACGTCGACGGCGTAGTCGCGGAAGTCCGGCAGCGACAGGTCGCGCAGCACCAGCCCGCCGTTGGTGACCGGGTTGGCGCTCATCCGCCGCTCGCCCTTCGGCGGCAGCGCGGCCAGCTCGGCGACCGGCGCGCCCGTGGCGTCGAAGAGCTCCTCCGGCCGGTAGCTGCGCAGCCAGCGCTCCAGCTCGGCCAGGTGCTCCGGGTTCTTGCGTACCTCGGACAGCGGCACCTGGTGCGCGCGGTAGGTGCCCTCGACCCGCTTGCCGTCCACGTCCCGCGGCCCCGTCCAGCCCTTCGGCGTACGCAGGACGATCATCGGCCAGCGCGGGCGCTCGACGGTGCCGCCCGAGCGGGCCCGCCGCTGGATGGCGGCGATCTCGTCCAGCGCCCGGTCCAGCGTGCCGGCGAGGGCCTGGTGCACCGTCGCCGGCTCGTCGCCGGACACCACGTACGGCTGGTAGCCGAAGCCGCGCATCATGGCGAGGAGGTCGTCCTCGGGGATCCGGTCCAGCACCGTCGGATTCGCGATCTTGTAGCCGTTGAGGTGCAGGATCGGCAGCACCGCGCCGTCGCGGGCCGGGTTCAGGAAGACGTCGGAGAGCCAGCTTCCGGCCAGCGGGCCGGTCTCCGCCTCCCCGTCGCCGATGACGCAGGCCACCAGCAGGTCGGGGTTGTCGAACGCCGCGCCGTAGGCGTGGCTGAGGGCGTACCCCAGCTCGCCGCCCTCGTGGATCGAACCCGGCACCTCCGCCGCCACGTGGCTGGGGATGCCGCCGGGGAAGGAGAACTGGCGGAACAGCCGGGCCATGCCGGCCTCGTCGCGGTCGATGTGGTGGTACACCTCGCTCCAGGTGCCCTCCAGCCAGGTGTTGGCGACGATCGCCGGGCCGCCGTGACCGGGGCCGGTGACGAAGATGGCGGACAGGTCACGGGCGACGATGGCCCGGTTGAGGTGGGCGTAGAGCAGGTTCAGGCCGGGACTGGTGCCCCAGTGGCCGAGCAGGCGCGGCTTGACGTGCTCGGGCGCCAGCGGCTCGCGGAGCAGCGGATTGTCCAGCAGGTAGATCTGCCCGACGGTCAGGTAGTTCGCCGCCCGCCAGTAGGCGTCCAGCCGCCGCAGCTCGTCTTCGGTCAGGGGGCCGTGTAGGTCGAGAGCGGTGTCCATACTGCGTGAGCCTCTCGCGGGTAGGGGAATCCTGCATCCTCGGAGCGCGGATTCGTCCGGGCCGGCCCCAGCATCTCCGATCGGCGCCGGTGTGGATCAGGGCCGTTGGTCCCGTCGGGGTTGGGCGTTGCGCCCGTCGACCGGAACGGCCGTCAGCCCTCGCACCACGATCAGCGGCGCGGGGGAGTGGTAGAGCAGCGTCTGGCTCACCGCGCCGAGCATGCCCCGCCACGGCTCGTCGCCCCGGGCGGCGACCAGCGCCACCTGCACCGAGCGGGACTGCTCCACCAGGACGGTGCCGGGGTCGCCGCGGATCGTGTGGCACTCCGTGGCCACCGACGGGAACCGGTGCGCCGACCGCGCCACCATGCCGGCGAGCAACTCGGGATCCTCGGCGGCCTCCTCCGGCTCGACGACGCGGACCGCCAGCAGCCGCGCCTCCCGCCCGGCCGCGCACTCGAACGCCCACTCCAGCGCGCCCTGCGAGCTGTCGGAGCCGTCCACCCCGACCAGCACCGGCCCCTGCGGCGGCGGCTCCCGGCGGGCCACCAGCACCGGGCAACCGGCCCGGGCGGCGAGCTGCACCGCGGGCGCGTCGACCGACACGCACTCTCCGCTGGTCGCCATGCCGCCGTCCCCGACGGCGAGCAGGAACGCCGACTCCGACCGGCGGACCAGGGTGGGGATGAGGGCACCCTCGACGATCTCGCCGCTGACCGGCAGCGCCGGCTCGACCTCGTTGGCGATCTCCGTGGCCCGGGAGATCAACTTTTCGGCGTCGGCGCGCGCCTCCGCGATCGACGGGGCCTCCAGCGCGGCCGTCCAGTTGAACGCGTGCAGCAGGCACAGCGGGCGGCCGTGCGCGGCTGCCTCCTGCGCGGCCAGCCTGACCACCGGCAGGTTGCGCTCCGCGCCGAGCCCGACCAGCACCGCCGCGTCGGTGGCTGCGGTCATCCGAATCACCTCCGCAGGCGTCGCGCCCGGCCCTCCTGTCGAGGCTAGTCCCGCGGGTACCACGGCGGGGCGGGATCGCGCTCGACGGCTGGCTGGGGGCTGTCGGCGGGGTCTCGCCGTCTGTGCGCGGCGTCGTGTCGGTTGCGGTCCGTCGTGGTGGGGTGTGGCCCGCCGTACCCGGCTCCGGCCGGTCAGGCTTGATCCCTGCGCCGGGCACGGCGGGCCACACCCCGTCGGCGCCCGCTCGCCATCCTCGCCTCACTCTGCATCCCAGGCGTGCCCGCCCGCCCCGTAGCGCCGCCGTCTGCCCGTCTGCGCTCGTAGCGCCGCTGCCTGCCCGCCTGCCCGCGTAGCGTCCGGTGATCAGGGCGGCGTGGACGTTTCCCGGCCGTTGTGGGTGCGAGACGTCCTGATCACAGCCGGTGGTCCAGGGTCGCGTCCCATGATCCGTTGACGTCGGCCCGGGCGAAGGGCAGCGCGGAGCCCGGCGGAGCGTTAACCGATCATGGGTGCCGCTTGGGGGCACCGGTGACTCCTGTTACGAAACCGCCCGATGCGGGCCTTTTCGTAGCCAATATCCCGACCGCCCACCCGTCCACCCGTCGGGCCGACGGTGCCTGGTGTCCGGTTGCGTCATGGTTATCCGGGTGCGCTATCGGCGGGCGGCGTCATCACGCCCCCGATTGGGGCCGGTGTCCGGTTTCGGGGTGTGAGCGGGGGCATCGTGGGGGCGGAATCGTGGCCGGGGCGGGGTCGTTACACCCTGCGTACGACCGAGCAAGACCGCCCCGCCCCACGGATGGTGGGGCCCCGGAATGATGGCGGGCCGGCGGTCGTTACACATGGTCCGGCCGACGTGAGGGCATCCCCCGCCCCGCGAACAGCCCGGATCCTTCCGGCCGACACGGCCGATCTGAACCTCCCGGCCGACACGGTCTATCTGGTCTTTCCTTCGGCGATGCGCCGGAGATCTCCCCTGAGTTGTTCATGAGCGCCGGACGGTGCTTGCGCCCACATGAGCCGAGTCCCCCTTCGGTGTGGGTGCCGACCCCCGAATGGAGCACATCTGATGAACACGATTCTGCGTAAGAGCGTTCTTGGTGTTGCTGGTCTGGCGTTTGCCGGTGGTGTGTTCGCCGGTCCCGCGACCGCCCACGCAGCCCCGTCGGTGGAGTCGATGCCGGTGGCGGTGGCGGTGCAGGCCGACAAGCCGGACATGGGCAAGCTCGTGCCGCATGGTGTGCAGGGTGCGCAGTCGCGTATCGAGCTCTCCGACGAGCAGGTCGGCAACGTCAAGGCGATCATCGCGGCGACGAAGAAGGCCGGCATGGACGAGCGGGCCGCCGTCGTCTCGATCGCGACCGCGTTGCAGGAGTCGAAGTTGGAGAACCTGGGTCACCTGGGTGAGCGCAACGACCACGACTCGCAGGGCCTGTTCCAGCAGCGCCCGACCTCGGGTTGGGGCACGGTCGAGCAGATCACCGACCCCGAGTACTCCACGACCGCGTTCCTCAAGGCGCTGAAGCAGGTCGACGGGTGGCAGGACATGCCGCTGACCGAGGCCGCCCAGACCGTGCAGGTCTCGGCGTACCCCGACCACTACGCCCAGTGGGAGCAGCAGGCCGCCGACCTCGTCGCCGAGCACTGGAACAGCTGACCTGACAACAGCTGACACAGACTTTCCACCACAAGGGGGATCGCCGGCCGGCACCGTTGACTCGGTGCCGGCCGGCGGCACATCCGCCACCGATGGAACATCGCGGCCCGTCGGCTGGTTGAATGAGGTGTCGGTGTGTCCAGTGTCCCCGGGCCTCACCTAAATTGCCTTCGCGGAATACCGTCCGGCTGGAGCCGCGTCGCGCCACTCGCCGAGAGGCGACCTGCACACCGACACCGGCGCCGCCCCCGAGCCTCCGGGCCCGGGGGCGGCGCTGTTTTCGCCCCGGTCCCGGCTTCCTCCGGGCCAGCGCCGCGGCGCCGGCGGGAAGGGAGCCGTAGGGCATGTGCGCAGCGAGAACACGCGAGCGCGCGAGCGCGGGCGGCAACCGTCGGAGTGGTGATCGCGCGGCACGGGTCGCGGTCCCGTGCGGCCTGGCCTATGTTCATGTTGGCGACGTCGGACGGGCCGGGAGAGGGGTGTCGCGTGGGCCTGCGGACCTTCATCCAGGGCTGGCCGGTCTATCGGCAACTCACCGGCACCGACCCGCTGGGCCGGGGCGCCGCGGCGCAGTCCGACCGGTCGGCGGAGCTGACCGCCCGCACCGAGACCGCCGACAGCGTGGCCCGCTCGGTCTGCCCCTACTGCGCGGTCGGCTGCGGCCAGCGCGTCTTCGTCAAGGACAACGAGGTCACCCAGATCGAGGGCGACCCGGACAGCCCGATCTCCCGGGGCCGGCTGTGCCCCAAGGGGTCGGCCAGCAAGAGTCTCGTCACCAGCCCCCTGCGGCAGACGAAGGTCCGCTACCGGCGGCCCTACGCCACCGAGTGGGAGGACCTGGAGCTCGACGTCGCGCTCGACATGATCGCCGACCGGATCCTCGCCGCCCGGGCGGAGACCTGGGAGGACGTCGACGCGCAGGGCCGGCCGCTCAACCGCACGCTGGGCATCTCCAGCCTGGGCGGGGCGACGCTGGACAACGAGGAGAACTACCTCATCAAGAAGCTGTTCACGGCGATGGGGGCGCTCCAGATCGAGAACCAGGCGCGCATTTGACACTCCGCCACCGTCCCCGGTCTGGGGGCCAGCTTCGGTCGCGGTGGCGCGACGGACTTCCAGCAGGACGTCGCCAACGCTGACGTCATCGTCATCCAGGGCTCGAACATGGCCGAGGCCCACCCGGTGGGCTTCCAGTGGGTGATGGAGGCCAAGCGGCGCGGCGCCAAGGTGTTCCACGTCGATCCGCGGTTCACCCGCACCAGCGCGCTGGCCGACACCTACCTGCCGATCCGGGCGGGCTCCGACATCGCGCTGCTGGGTGGCGTGGTGCGGTACATCCTGGAGAACGAGCTGGACTTCCGTGAGTACGTGCTGGCCTACACGAACGCCGCGACGATCGTCAGCGAGCGGTTCGTCGACACCGAGGACGGCGACGGCTTCTTCTCCGGGTTCGACCCGGAGACGGGCAGCTACGTCCAGGACTCCTGGCAGTACGCGGGCCACGAGTCGGACTCGGGCAGCGGGCACACCGCGAAGGAGCGGGACACCGCTGCCGGGCTGCGTCACGAGTCGCACGGCGCGCAGGTGGGCGGCCAGACCGAGCGGGACGAGACGTTGCAGCACCCGCGCTGCGTCTACCAGATCCTGAAGCGGCACTTCGCCCGCTACACGCCGGAAATGGTGGAGCGGGTCTGCGGCATCCCGCGGGAGAAGTTCCTGGAACTGGCCCAGGCGTGGACGGCGAACTCGGGCCGGGAGCGCACCGGCGTGCTGATCTACTCCGTGGGGTGGACGCAGCACAGCGTGGGCGTGCAGTACATCCGCACCGGCGCGATCATCCAGTTGCTGCTGGGCAACATGGGCCGCCCGGGCGGGGGCATCCTGGCCCTGCGCGGGCACGCGAGCATCCAGGGCTCCACCGACATCCCGACGCTGTTCAACCTGCTCCCCGGCTACCTGCCGATGCCGCACCACGCCGACCACCCCACCTTCGACGAGTGGGTAGACAGCATCCGCCACCCGGGTCAGAAGGGCTTCTGGGGCAACGCCCGTGCCTACGCGGCGAGCCTGCTCAAGGCGTACTGGGGGGACGCGGCGACGCCCGAGAACGACTTCTGCTACGGGTACATGCCCCGGATGACCGGCGACCACGGGACGTACCAGCAGGTGCTGAACATGATCGACGGGAAGGTGCGGGGCTACTTCCTGCTGGGCCAGAACCCGGCGGTCGGGTCGGCGCACGGCCGGGCGCAGCGCCTCGGCATGGCCAACCTGGACTGGCTGGTGGTCCGCGACCTGTTCATGATCGAGAGCGCCACGTTCTGGCGGAACAGCCCGGAGGTCGCCACCGGCGAGATCGTGCCGGAGCAGTGTAGGACGGAGGTGTTCTTCCTGCCGGCTGCCTCGCACGTGGAGAAGGAGGGCACCTTCACCCAGACGCAGCGGCTGCTGCAGTGGCGGGAGAAGGCCGTCGACCCGCCGGGCGACGCCCGCTCCGAGCTGTGGTTCTTCTACCACCTCGGGCGGCGGCTGCGGGAGAAGCTGGCCGGCTCCGACCTGCCGCGCGACCGGGCGCTGCTCGACCTGGCCTGGGACTACCCCACGCACGGCCCGCACGCCGAGCCGAGCGCCGAGGCGGTGTTGCGCGAGATCAACGGGTACGAGGTGGCGACCGGTCGCCCGCTGTCCGCGTTCGCCGAGGCCCGCGACGACGGTTCCACCGCCGTCGGCTGCTGGATCTACTCCGGGGTGTACGCCGACGGCGTCAACCAGGCGGCGCGGCGCAGGTCCCGCCACGAGCAGGACTGGGTGGCCGCCGAGTGGGGCTGGGCGTGGCCGGCGAACCGGCGCACCCTCTACAACCGCGCCTCGGCGGACCCGCAGGGCCGGCCGTGGAGCGAGCGGAAGCGCTACGTCTGGTGGGACCCGGACGCGGGGGAGTGGACCGGCTACGACGTGCCGGACTTCGAGCGGACCAAGCCGCCGACGTACCGGCCGCCGGAGGGCGCCTCCGGCACCGAGGGGATCGCCGGCGACGACCCGTTCGTCATGCAGGGCGACGGCAAGGGCTGGCTGTACGCGCCGAGCGGCGTGCTCGACGGCCCGCTGCCGACGCACTACGAGCCGGCGGAGTCGCCGGTGCGCAACCCGTTCTACCGGCAGCAGGCCAACCCCACCCGCAAGGTGTACGCGCACCCGGTCAACTCGGTGAACCCGAGCCCGCCGCAGGAGCACAGCCAGGTCTTCCCGTACGTGTTCACGGTCAGCCGGCTCACCGAGCACCACACGGCGGGCGGGATGAGCCGTACGGTGCGGCCCCTGGCGGAGCTGCAACCGGAGATGTTCGTCGAGGTGTCCCCGGAGCTGGCCGCGGAGGTGGGCCTGGCGCACCTGGGCTGGGCGCACCTGGTCAGCGGGCGGGCGGTGATCGAGGCGAAGGTGCTGGTCACCGACCGGGTCAGCCCGCTGCGCGTGGACGGCCGGGTGATCCACCAGCTGTGGCTGCCGTACCACTTCGGGTTCGAGGGGCTGGTGACCGGCGACTCGGCCAACGACCTGTTCGGGATCACCCTGGACCCGAACGTGCTGATCCAGGAGAGCAAGATCGGTACCTGTGACGTGCGGCCCGGTCGGCGGCCCACCGGCCCGGCCCTGCTGGACCTCGTGGCCGACTACCAGCGGCGGGCGGGCATCGTCCCCGGCCTGCCGGCCCCGACGCTCACCCCGGGGGCGCTCCCGCCGTCGCCCGCCGCCGACGGGGCCGGGGAGGGCCGCGATGCTTCCTGACCCGCACAGCCTCTCCGGGCCGCTGGATCCCGCCCCGGAGGCCGGCTGGACCGACGCCCCGCCCCGGATGGGCTTCTTCACCGACACCAGCGTCTGCATCGGCTGCAAGGCGTGCGAGGTGGCCTGCAAGGAGTGGAACGACGTCCCCGGCTCGGGGCTGGACCTGCTCGGCATGTCGTACGACAACACCGGCGCGCTGACCGCGAACTCGTGGCGGCACGTGGCGTTCGTCGAGCAGCCCCGTCCGGCCGGGCACCGCAGCCCGCCGTTCGCGGGCACGCCGACGGGCGCGTCGGTCAGCGCCTCGTCGGCGGCCGTGGCCGCGGGCGTCGGCAACCCGACCGGCACGGAGCCGGGGGTGCCGCCGGGCGCGGCGGACGCGGCCGCGCGGATGGCCGCCGGCCCGGGCTCGGGGACCGGCGCGGGCACGAGCGCGGGCCCCGCCGACACGGCCGGTCGGGCCGGCGGGCCGGAGTTCCTGGGCATGCCCGGGGCGCAGCCGCCGGGCCGCGCCGGGGGCGCGGAGGGGCGCACCGACTTCCGCTGGCTGATGATGTCCGACGTCTGCAAGCACTGCACCCACGCGGCCTGCCTCGACGTCTGCCCCACCGGCTCGCTGTTCCGCACCGAGTTCGGCACGGTGGTGGTGCAGGAGGACATCTGCAACGGCTGCGGCTACTGCATCTCCGCCTGCCCCTACGGCGTCATCGACCAACGCAAGGGCGACGGCCGGGCGTGGAAGTGCACGCTGTGCTACGACCGGATCGGCGCGGGCAACACCCCCGCCTGCGCGCAGGCGTGCCCCACCGAGTCCATCCAGTACGGCCCCCTGGACGAGCTGCGGGAGCGGGCCGCGGCCCGGGTGGCGACGCTGCACGAGCGGGGCGTGCCCGAGGCGCGGCTCTACGGGCACGACCCGGGCGACGGGGTCGGCGGTGACGGCGCGTTCTTCCTGCTGCTCGACGAGCCCGAGGTGTACGGACTGCCGCCGGACCCGGTGGTCACCACCCGGGACCTGCCGAAGATGTGGAAGCGGGCGGGCGTGGCCGCGCTGGCGATGGCGGCGGCGGCCGTGGCCGCGTTCGTGGGAGGTTCCTCGTGAGTCCGCAGCGCCCGGTCGGCGACCTGTTCCGCCGCTTCCGCGACCGCCTCGACGGCGGTGCCGAAACGACCGGGCCGGGCGGGGCCGACCCCGCCGCGCCGGCCGTCGAGACGAGCGTGTCGCCGGGCGACGCGGTCGCGGACCGGTCGCGGCCGGCACCGACCGGCGGGGGCGGGCGTCGGCGCGGCGGGCGGGGCCGACGCGGCGGCGAGGATCTGACCGTTCCGGAGGCCGAGTTCACCTCCTACTACGGCCGGCCGATCCTCAAGGCGCCGGTCTGGAAGTGGGACATCGCCGCGTACCTCTTCACCGGCGGGCTGGCCGCCGGTTCGTCGCTGCTCGCGGCGGGCGGGCAGCTCACCGGCCGACCCGCGCTGCGCCGCGCCGGCCGGGTCGCCTCGCTGGCGGCGGTCACCGCCAGCACCGTCTTCCTCATCAAGGACCTGGGGCGGCCCGCCCGGTTCCACCACATGCTGCGGGTGGCCAAGCCCACCTCGCCCATGTCCGTGGGCACCTGGATCCTCAGCGCCTTCGGCCCGGCCGCCGGGATCGCGGCGGTGGCCGAGGGCGCGCCGTGGCTGCCCGAGCGGGGCCTGCCGGGGCTCGTCCGCCGGGTGCTGCCGCCGGTCGGGCACGCCGCCGGGCTGGCGGCCGCGGCGACCGCGCCGGCGCTGGCCACGTACACCGGGGTGCTGCTGGCCGACACGGCCGTGCCGTCCTGGCACGAGGCGTACGCGGAGCTGCCGACCATCTTCGCGGGCAGCGCCCTGGCCAGCGGCGCGGGCGTGGGGCTGATCGCCGCGCCCACCGCGCAGGCCGGGCCCGCCCGCCGGATGGCGGTGGCGGGCGCGGCCCTGGAGCTGTACGGCGCGCACCGCGTGGAGACCCGGCTCGGGCTGCTCAGCGAGCCCTACCGCACCGGGCGGGCCGGTCGGCTGCTGCGCGCCGGGCGGGCCCTGACCGCGGTGGGGGTGGCCGGCGCGCTGCTGGGCCGGCGCAGCCGGGCGCTCTCCGCGCTGTCCGGGGCGGCCCTGCTGGGCGCCTCGGTGGCGACCCGGTTCGGCATCTTCGAGGGCGGCGTCGCCTCGGCGAAGGATCCGAAGTACACGGTGGTGCCGCAGCGCGAGCGCCTCGACCGGCGGCGCGCCGCCGGGGCCTGACGCCTCCCGCGCACGCCCGTCGGGCCTGTGGTTCACTGCTGCGTGGAGGCGTTCAGGCGGCTGGTGCCCCTCCCGGTCTTCAAAACCGGTGTGGTCCGGGATCCGGGCCAGGCGGGTTCGATTCCCGTCCGTCTCCGCCAAACTGTGTGGAAGAGGGGCCATGGGGGACGTCGCGGCCGATCCGCGCCGGCGGGTGCCGCGCACCGACGCGCTGCTCGCCGACCCCCGGCTGGCCACCGCCGCGACCGCCCTGGGCCGGGAGCGGGTCAAGGCCGCCGTCCACCGCGCCCAGGAGCGCGCCCGCCGGGGCGAGATCGCCCCCGAGGCGGTAGGCGACGCCGCGCTGGCCGCCCTGCCCGCGGCGGCGCCCCGGGCGGTGCTCAACGCCACCGGGGTGGTGCTGCACACCAACCTGGGTCGGGCCGCGCTGTCACCCGCCGCCGTCGCGGCGGTCGCCGCCGCCACCGGGCACACCGACGTCGAGCTGGACCTGCGCACCGGGCGGCGGGCCCGGCGCGGACGCGACGCCCTCGACGCCCTCGCCGCGGCGGTGCCCGACGCGGGCGCGGTGCACGTGGTCAACAACGGCGCCGCCGCGCTGGTGCTCGCCGCCACCGCGCTGGCCGCCGACGCCGAGATCGTGGTCAGCCGGGGCGAGCTGGTGGAGATCGGCGACGGGTTCCGCCTGCCCGACCTGCTGGAGAGCACCGGCGCCCGGCTGCGCGAGGTCGGCACCACCAACCGCACCACGCTCGACGACTACGCCGCCGCGATCGGCGCCCGCACCGGGTTCGTGCTCAAGGTGCACCCGTCGAACTTCCAGGTCACCGGCTTCACCTCCGCCGTGCCGGTGCGGCGGCTGGCCACCCTCGGCGTCCCCGTCGTCGCCGACATCGGCTCGGGGCTGCTCGCGCCCGATGCGCTGCTGCCCGCCGAGCCGGACGCCGCCAGCACCCTGCGGGCCGGGGCGGCGCTGGTCACCGCCAGCGGCGACAAGCTGCTCGGCGGCCCGCAGGCCGGGCTGCTGCTCGGCGCCGCCGACCTGGTCGAACGGCTGCGCCGGCATCCCCTCGCCCGGGCGTTGCGGGTGGACAAGCTGACCCTCGCCGCGCTCGCCGCCACCCTCGGTGACCCGGCCACCCCCACCCGGGCCGCGCTGCACGCCGACGCGGGCGCGCTGCGCGCACGCACCGAGCGGCTGCGCGACGCGCTCGCCGCCGACGGGTGCGAGGCGCAGGTGGTGCCCGCCGGGGCGGTCGTCGGCGGCGGTGGAGCGCCCGGCGTCGAGCTGGCCTCGTGGGCGCTCAGCCTGCCCGAGCGGTACGCGTCTCCGCTGCGCGTCGGAGAGCCGCCGGTGCTGGGCCGGGTGGTGCGCGGGCGACTTCTGCTGGACCTGCGCTGTGTGCCCGCCGACGCCGACGCGGCGGTCCACGCCGCCGTGCTGCGCGTGCCCGGGGAGGGCTGAGCGTGTTCGTGGTGGCCACCGCCGGGCACGTCGACCACGGCAAGTCGACCCTGGTCCGGGCGTTGACCGGGATGGAACCCGACCGGTGGGCCGAGGAACGCCGCCGGGGCATGACCATCGACCTCGGCTTCGCCTGGACCACGCTGCCCTCGGGCGCGACGGTCGCCTTCGTGGACGTGCCCGGGCACGAGCGGTTCGTGCCGAACATGCTCGCCGGCGTCGGCCCGGTGCCCGCCGCGCTGGTCGTGGTGGCCGCCGACGAGGGCTGGATGCCGCAGTCGGCCGAGCACCTGGCGGCGCTTGACGCGCTCGGGGTGGCGTACGGCCTGCTGGTGGTGACCCGCGCGGACCTGGCCGATCCGGGGCCGGCGACGGCCCGGGCCCGGGCGGAGCTGGCCGCGACCTCCCTCGGCGCGGTCGACGCGGTCGCGGTCAGCGCGGTGACCGGCGCCGGCCTGCCGCAGCTGCGCGCGGCGCTGGACCGGCTCGCCGCCCGGCTGCCCGCCCCGCGCACCGACGCCCCGGTGCGGCTGTGGGTGGACCGCGCCTTCACCGTCCGGGGCGCCGGCACCGTGGTGACCGGCACCCTCGGCGCCGGCCGGCTGCGCGTGGGCGACGAGTTGGAGCTCGCCGGCGGCGCGGAGGCGGTGCGGGTACGCGGCCTGCACTCCCTCGGCGTGGCCCGGCCCGAGGTCGCCCCGGTCGCCCGGGTGGCGGTGAACCTGCGCGGCACGCCCCGGGACCGCCTCGGGCGTGGCGACGCGCTGCTCACCCCCGGCCGCTTCCACCGCACCGACCTGCTGGACGTCCGGCTGGCCGGCGACCCGACGGCGCAACTGCCGGCCACCCTGACCCTGCACATCGGCTCGGCGGCGGTGCCGGCCCGGGTCCGGCCCCTCGGCCGGGACACCGCCCGGCTGCGGCTGGCCCGGCCGCTGCCGCTGCTGGTCGGGGACCGGGCGCTGCTGCGCGACCCGGGCCGGCACCACGTCGCGGGCGGGGTGACCGTGCTGGACGTGGCGCCGCCGCCGCTGACCCGCCGGGGCGCGGCGGCCGCCCGCGCGGCCGTGCTGGCGACGGTGGACGGCCGCCCCGATCTGGCCGGCGAGCTGCGCCGGCGAGGGCTGGCGCGGGCCGCCGACCTGCTCCGTACCGGGGTCGAGGGCACCGGCCGGCCGGTGGCCGGCGACTGGCTGGCGGACCCGGAGCACTGGCGGGGCCTCGGCGTCCGGATGGTCGAGGAGGTCGCCCGGCACGCCCGGGAGCACCCGCTGGAGCCGGGCGCGCCGGTCGAGCTGCTGCGCCAGCGCCTCGGCCTGCCCGAGCGGGCGCTGGTCGAGGCGCTGGTCCGGCCGCCGCTGCGGCTGCGCGCCGGCCGGGTCACCGCGTCGGCGGCCGACGCGCTGCCGGAGCCCGTGGCCCGGGCCGTGGCCCGGGTCCGCGCCGAGTACGCCGACCGCCCGTTCCGGGCCCCCGAGGCCGAGCGCCTCGCCGACCTGGGGCTGGGTCCCCGGGAGATCGGCGCGGCCGTGCGCGCGGGGGCGCTGCTGCGCCTCGCCGAGAACGTGGTGCTGCTGCCCGGCGCGGCCGACGACGCCGTGCGGGTGCTGGCCGGGCTGCCCCAGCCGTTCACGCTCAGCGCCGCCCGGCGGGCGCTGGACACCACCCGCCGGGTCGCGGTGCCGCTGCTGGAACTGCTGGACCGTCGCGGCGTCACCCGGCGGCTGCCCGACGACGCGCGGGTCGTGGTCACGGCCCGGTCCTGAAGCCGCCCCGGCGGGGCCGGTGGTCGCCTAGCGTGGCGCCATGGACCCTTCCGCGGTCTGGCGGGACAAGCAGCACAAATGGCGCATCGAGGCGTACCGGGCGCCGGACCTGCGCTTCGCGATCTTCGCCACCAACGGCACCACCGAGTCCGCGCCGCTGTGGCTGTTCGGGATGTCGGCGCTGGCCCGGTGGCTGATGACGCACAAGATCTCCCTCGATGACCTGGAGGTCGACTGACATGGGGGCGCAGCTCGGTCAGCTCGCGCTGGTCGCGGTGCTGGTGCTGATCAACGCGGCCCTGTCGGGCAGCGAGATGGCGCTGGTGACGCTGCGCGAGGGGCAGGTGCGGCAGCTGGGCCGGCGCAGCGGGTCGGGGGAGCGGCTGGCCCGGCTGGTGCGCGACCCCAACCGGTACCTGGCGACCATCCAGCTCGGCATCACCCTCGCCGGGTTCCTCGCCTCCGCCGCCGCCGCGGTCTCCCTGGCCGAGCCGCTGGTCGGGCCGCTGGGTTTCCTCGGCGGGGCCGCGCGCGGCGTCGCGGTCGTCCTGGTCACCGTGCTGCTGACGTTCGTCACCCTGGTCGTCGGCGAGCTGGCCCCGAAGCGGCTGGCGATGCAGCGCGCGGAGCGCTGGGGGCTGGTCAGCGCCGGCCCGCTGGACCTGCTGGCCCGGCTGTCGCGCCCGGCGGTCTGGCTGCTCAGCAAGGCCACGAACGGGGTGGTGCGGCTCGCTGGCGGCGACCCGCGCGCCAGCCGGACGGAGATGACCGAGGACGAGCTGCGGGAGATGTTGGTCAGCCAACGGGGCCTGTCCGCGCAGCAGCGGGAGATCCTGACCGGCGCGTTCGACATCGCCGGCCGGACGCTGCGGGAGATCTTGGTGCCCCGGCTGGACGTGACGGTGCTCCCCGCGACGTTGCCCGCCGCCGACGGGCTGCGCCGGCTCGCCGCCGCCGGCCGCTCCCGCGCCCCCGTCGTCGGGCCGGGTGGGCTGGACGAGGTGCGGGGCGTGGTGCACATCCGCGAGCTCGTCGAGGCGGACTCGGCGACGGTCGCCGACCGGGCCCGTCCGCCGCTGCTGCTGCCCGGCACCCTGCCCGTCTCCGACGCGCTGCGCGAGCTGCGGCAGTGCCACCAGCAGCTCGCCCTCGTCGTCGACGAGCACGGCGGGGTCGACGGCATGATCACGATGGAGGACCTGCTGGCCGAGGTCGTCGGGGAGCTGTACGACGAGACCGACCGGGACGTGACCGGGGTGATCCGGGAACCGGACGGTGCGCTGCTGGTGCCCGGCGACTTCCCGCTGCACGACCTGTCCGACGTCGGCGTGCGTCTGCACTTCCGGCCGTCGCGGGAGTACACGACGGTGGCCGGCCTGGTGCTGACCGGGCTGGGGCACCTGCCGACCGGCCCGGGGGAGACCGTGCACCTGCCGGGGCTGACCGTCGAGGTGGTGCAGGTCTCCGGCCGGACGATCCGTCGGGTCCGGCTGCGCGGCTTCCCCACCGGCCCCCGACCCGACACCCGCCCGGGTTGAAACGGACGAAACGGCTGCGTCCGGCGCGGGTCGGGTCCTACCGTCCGGGGTGTGAAGGACCGAGGGATGCGGACGTTCGTCACGGTGCTGGCCGGGCTCGCGGTGATCTACTTCGGCACCACCGGCCGCAGCGAGGAGGACGGCCGCGGCGTGTCCGGCGGCCTCGTCGTGCTCGCGCTGCTGGCGGCGCTGCTGGTGTGGCACCTGACGAAGCCGGGCGACAAGACGGCCAAGTAGGCCCCGTCACGCGGCGGCGCGGGTGACCTCCCCGGCGGACTCCTCGCCGAGGGCCACCCGCACCAGCGCCGAGGCGAGCCGGCCGAAGTCGGCCGGGTCGACCAGCCCGGCCAGCCGCTCCGCCGAGCCGGGCAGGCCGAGGCGTTTCGCCCCGGCCAGGGCCCGCCGGTCGGCGAACGGTCGCAGGTCCGGCCAGACCACCTGCGCCTCGCGCAGGAAGATGTCCGCGCCGGTGGGGCCGATGCCGGGAAACTCGGTCAGCAGCCGGCGCAGCCCGGCCGGTTCGCCGCCGGCGTCGCGGTGCAGCCGGCGCAGGTCGCCCCGCCAGCGGTCCAGGCACAGCCGGGCCCCGGTGCCGAGCATCGTCGAGGTGCGCTCGTCGTAGCGGCGGTAGTGGCCCCGGCCCAGCGCGTCGACCCGGTCCTGCCAGCTCGCCGCCTCCATCGCCTGCGGGGTCCGGTAGCCGGCGGCGAAGAGTTCCCGCGCGGCCGCCACGGCCACCCCCGCCCGGATGCGGGTGCTCAGCAGCGTGGCGAGCACCAGCAGCTGGTAGAGCGGGGCGGGCCGGTCGGCGAGCGTGATGCCCGCCTCCTCGGCGTACGTGCGGCCCCGCCGGTCCAGCAGGACCCGTGCCACCTTCCGGTCGTCGCCCATCCTCGGGGTGTACCCGCCCTGCGCCCGGCCACCCCTGCGAGCGTGCTCCCCGGCGGGTATGCGGTCGGGGCGGGCGGGTAACCGACGTCGGACACGGTCCGGACCCCGGAAGGAGAGAGCCGTGGTGAACCCGCAGCAGGAGGAGTTCCGCCGCAACAACAAGGGCGCCACCAGCCAGGACAGCAAGGGCCCGCGCCCGACCGGGCACCCGCTCAACCGCGGCTCGTCGCACGGCGACGAGGGGCGGCCGGTGCCGCGGGGGCAGGTGTCCCCGTACGGCCCGGCCACCGAGCCCGTCGCCGACGACGAGAGCGCCGGGGGCTAACAGCCCCGGCCCGAGGCGGGCGGTCGCAGCCGGTTCCAGGTGGCTGCGGCCGCCACGCCGTACGCGAGGTGCGGCACGATGTCGGCCAGCCAGTCCGACCGGTGCCAGGTGCGCGGATCGGTCACCCCGAGCAGGGTCATCGACCCGTCGGACATCGTCATCACGCCGCCGCCGAGCACCCCGACGGCCAGCGGCAGCGGCATCCGCCGGCCCCGGGCGAGCAGGGCGTACCCGACTCCCGCGGCGACGCCGAGCCCGTAGCCGAGCAACGGCCCGAGGCCCGAGCGGCGGTTCGCCGCCCGGTCCTCGGGCCCCAGACCCACGTGTGCCACCTCGGCCACCCGCCCCGCGCTGCGCTCCGGGGTGCTGCTCGCCGGCCGCGCGCGGACCACCATGTCGAGGTAGCTGACCACGTTCAGGGCGGTGCTGCCGACGGCGCCGGCGATCGCCCCGTCGGCCAGGCCCGCCGCCCTCACTTCGGGTCGCCCGGTTCGCGCTCGCCCTTGGGGCCGTAGACCCGCTCACCGCGTACGACGCCCCGCTGTCCGCGGTCGGACTGCAGGATCCGGTTGGCCACGTCGTTGGCCTTGTCGTCCGGCACCCGCCGTCCCGAATCGTCGATCGCGTTCCGGATGCGCGCCCGCTGCTTGTCGTACGCGTTGCTGCCCGGCCGTGGTCCTGGCATCACTGCCTCCTCCGGTCGTCGTCGCCGTTGGCGTACCGCGGTCGTCTACCCGCCCGCGCCGCGACCAACCCCGCGACCGGTTCAGCGTGGCGCGCGGATCACCGCGACCGGGCAGTCGGCGTGGTGCAGCAGCGACTGGCTCACCGAGCCCAGTAGCAGCCCGGTCAGCTCGCCGCGCCCCTGCCGGCCGACCACCAGCAGCTGGGCCCGCCGGGACGCCTCGGCGAGCACGGTGGTGGCGCGGCCCCGGGTGGTCTCCCGGCTGACCGGCACGTCCGGCCACCGTTCCGTCAGCCCGGCCAGCGACTCGGCGACCACCCGCTCCTCCTCGGACCGCAGCTCGGTGTCGTCGTACACCAGTGGCCGCATGTCCCCGGGGCCGGTGGAGGTCGGATGCCGGTAGGCGTGCACCGCGACCAGCGCCGCGCCGCGCACCGACGCCTCCTCGATGGCGAACTCCGCGGCGAGTCGCGCCGTCTCGGAGCCGTCCACGCCGACGACCACGGGCCCGTCGGGGTGGTCGGTGCCCCGGGCGACCAGCACCGGGCAGTCGGCGTACGCGGCGACCTGCACCGCGACGGACCCGACCACCAGGGCGGAGAAGCCGCCGAGGCCGCGGTCGCCGAGCACGATCATCGCGGCGGACGGCGACTCGCCGAGCAGCACCGCGGCGGCCTCGCCGTCGATGATCTCGCCGGAGATCCGCAGCCCGGGCACCGCGGCCTCGGCCTCGTCCGTCGCGGCGGTGACGACCTGTTCGGCCTGGTGCCGCAGTCCGGCGCCGGGTGGGCCGCCGGCGGGCGCGCCGACGGGCACGTGCAGCAGGGGCCAGATGAAGGCGTGCACGATCCGCAGCGGCCGGTGCCGGCGGGCCGCCTCGACGGCGGCGAGCCGCACGGCGCGCAGCGCCGATTCCGAGCCGTCCACGCCGACGACCACCGCCGCGCCGTTCGCCGAGTTCACCGCCCACCTCCCGCCGGTTCCCGGCCAGTATCGCGGCCGGCGGCCTGTCGGCGGGCCGATACCGCGCAGCCCGACCGGTGGGTACGCTGTCCACGCCCACCGGGGAGGGAGCGTCGTCGATGGTTGAGCCGGACCAGCCGAGCACCGCGCGAATGATCGATTTCTGGCTCGGCGGGGAGCACCACTTCCCGGTCGACGTCGCCGCCGCCCGCGACTTCGAGCGGGCGTACGGGCCGTGCGCGCCGGTCTTCCGCGAGCTGCGCGCCTTTCTCGGCCGGACGGTCCGGGCGATGGCCGCGCAAGGGGTGGACAGCTTCCTCGTCTTCGGCGCCGGGGTGCCCACCATGGGCAACGTGCACGAGGTCGCCCCGGAGGCCACGGTGCTCTACACCGACGTCGACCCGGTCGCCATCCGCCTCGGCCAGCGCCTGCTGGCCGGCAGCGACCGGGCCGGCTACGGCTACGGCGACGCCACCGACATCGGCACGGTCGACCGCGCCCAGCTGCACCGGTTCGTGCCGGGGTGGGGGAGGAGACCGGTCGGCGTGGTCTTCCTCGGCCTGGCCGCGTTCCTGGACGACGAGACGCTGGCGCGCACCCTCGACGAGCTCTACGAGGCCACCGCGCCGGGCAGTCTGCTCGCCGTCGACTTCGACACCGAGGAACTGGCCGCTTTCCCGGAGGCCCTCGCGATGATGGGGCCGGCGTTCCGGATGCGCCCGCCGGCCGCGTTCGCGCGGTTGCTGGGCCGCTGGACGCCCACCGACGACGGCATCGTCCCGATCGACCGGTGGCGTCCGGACGGCCCGCCGGCGCAGGTGCCGGACGCCTTCCACGGCGGGCTCGCCGTCCGCTCGGCGGCCTGACCGGCCGTCCACCGCAGCACCCGGCCAGCGCCGGCGCCGCCCGAGGCGACGTCGGCGCCCCGCGCCGTGCGTACGCCCCGCCGCGACGGCGTCTTTCCGCCCGCCCGCCCGGAGGACGGGGGAGGGGCCTCCGTATGATGCTTGCCCTACGGCAAGCTTTCCGGAGGATGATCATGTTGGAGGCACCGGGCCAGGTCTCGCGTGCGCTTCGTGCGGCCCCGCCCGACCGGGTGGTGGAGGCGGCGGACCGGGCCATCCGGTCCGCGCTCGGCGCCTCCCGGACGGACGTGTTCATCGCCGACTATCGGATCACCGGGCTCTGGCCGGTGCTGGACACCGACCTCGCCGACGGCGGCTTCCTCGCCTGCCACACCGTGGCGCAGCGCTGCTTCAGCAGCCAGCAGCCGGTGACCGACGCCGACGCCGACGGCCCGTGCCGGCTCTACCTGCCGCTGTCGGTGTGGGGGGAGCGACTGGGCGTGCTCCTGGTCGAGTTGCCCGGCCCGGTCGGCCCGGACGTCGTCGAGCGGGCCGCGGACATCGCCGGTGAGTTGGCCGTCGTGCTGCGCGCGGCGGACCGGGAGACCGACCGGTACCGCCGGATCCGCCGGCGGGAACGGCTCAGCATGGCCGCGGAGATGCAGTGGGAGCTGCTGCCGGGACGCGGCGTGAGCCACGCGGCGTTCGAGCTCGCCGGCCAGCTGGAGCCGGCGTACACGGTTGGCGGGGACCACTTCGACTGGTCCGTGGACGACGACCGGCTCACGGTCACGGTGCTCAACGGCACCGGCATCGGGCTGGCGGCGTCGCTGCTGACCGCCGTCACCGTGAACGCGTTGCGCAACGCCCGGCGTTCCGGGGGCGGCCTCGTCGAGCAGGCCGAGTTGGCCTCCGACACGGTCTTCTACCAGCACCGCGGCCGCCGCTACGTGGCCACGCTGCTGCTCGAACTGGACACCGTCACCGGCCGGGTGCGGGCGGTGGACGCCGGCTCCCCGCACCTGCTGCGGCTGCGCGGCGGCACGGTGACACCCATCGAGCTGGAGCAGCAGCTGCCGCTGGGCATGTTCGCCGAGGCCCGCTACGACGTCCAGGAGTTCGACCTGGAACCGGGGGACCGGCTCTTCGTGGTCAGCGACGGGGTGTGGGCCGCCGACCCCGGTGACCGCGGGGCGTACGGGGATCGGGCGATGGCGCGGGCGATGCGGTCCACGCGGCTGCAGCCGCCGGCGGAGTCAGTTGGTACGGTGATGCGCGAACTGCACGCCTGGCACGCGGATGCCGACCTGCGCGACGACGCGGTCGTCGTCTGCCTGGACTGGCGTGGTTCCGCCGGGCGGGGCGACGGGTGAGAGCCGTCGTCGCCACGGCAGGGCACGAGCGGGACGATCGCAGGGGACACCGGGTGGAGCGACCTCCGAATCTCGCCGCGGCGGTCGGCGCCGCCGCCGAGGCGCTCGTCGGTGTGCTCGACTCGGCGGTGTCCCGGCACCAGATGGCCGTCTCGCCGACGCAGCTGCGGGTGCTGTCGCTGATCAGCGGCCGGCCGGAGACCAACGTCAACGGCCTGGCCGAGTTGCTGGACGTCGTACCGTCCTCGGCGAGCCGGCTCTGCGACCGGTTGGAGGCCATCGGGCTGCTGCGCCGGGTGCCGGACCCCCGCGATCGGCGGGAGGTGCGGCTGCTGCCGACCCCCGCCGCCGAGACGTTGCTGCGCGAGCTGCAGGAGCGCCGGCACCGTGCGGTGCAGGCTGTGCTGGACCGGATGCCCGGTCGGGCGCAGCACGAGCTGCTGCTGGCGCTGGTGGCCTTCGAGCGCGCGGCCGCCGCCGCGACGGTCGAGTCGCCGGCCGACTCCTCGACCCGCACCGCCTGACCGGCGGTTCCCCCTTCATCCGAGCCGTCCCGAACCGTCCCACTAGTGTCCTAGGATGCCTTACGCGTGGTGACACGCCACACACAACCGTCCCGCCGCGGCGGGACGACACGCCTGAGCCCGGGGCGGACCGCGAGAGCCCGATATAGTGGCAGCGCAATCAGCCGGCCCGTGATCGTCACGATCGCGGGCCGTGTCAGGCGAAGGTCCCGTACGGGGACCGCAGGGGACGCCGGCGTCAGCCGGCCCGACAGCGGCCACGTTCTCCGCGCCGCCCGTCCTCGGCCGGGCGGCGGAGCGCGTCGCGGAGGAGGTTCGGTGTCGCGTCCGCCGGCTCGGGAAGAGCACCCGGAGGCCACCGCCGGCACGAGCGGGTCGGCCGTGGGCGACCGCGTCCTCACGCTGCCGAACGTCATCAGCTTCGTCCGGTTGCTCGGCGTGCCGCTCTTCCTCTACCTGCTGCTCGTCGCGCACGCCGACGTGGCCGCGCTCGTGGTGCTGGCCGTCGGCGGCACCACGGACTGGGTGGACGGCTGGGTCGCCCGCCGCATGCGCCAGGTCAGCCGGCTGGGGGAGCTGCTCGACCCGCTGGCCGACCGGCTCTACATCCTCGCCACCCTGCTCGCCTTCACGGCGCGGGACGTGGTGCCGTGGCAGTTCACCGCGGCGCTGCTGGCCCGGGAACTGCTCCTGCTCGGTTCGCTGGCGGTGCTGCGCCGGCACGGGTACGGCCCGCCGCCGGTGCACTACGTCGGCAAGACCGCGACCTTCCTGCTGCTGGCCGCCTTCCCGGTCCTGCTGCTCGCCGCGGCGGTGCCGGGCGCCGCGACCGTGGCGGGGGCGATCGGCTGGGGCCTGGCCTGGTGGGGCCTGGTGCTCTACTGGGTGGCCGGCGCGCTCTACGTCGTGCAGGCCAGCCGGCTGGTCAGGGCGGTACGGACCGGGGGAGCGCCGGCATGACGGGTGCGCCGGGCGACGGGCGGCCACGCGCCGACCGGGTGTACGCCCCGGACTTCCTCACCGAGCTGTTCCGCAACCCGCTGGATCCCGGGTACGCCGACGCGGCGGCCCGGCGTCGGGAGCGGCAGGCGCCGGCCCCGGGGTGGCGGCGCTGGTCGGCGCGCTCCGTGAGCCTCGTGGTGGTGCTGCTGCTGGGTTTCCTGTTCGCGGTGGCGTACCGGCAGACGCTGGAGGCCGAGCCGGGGCGCAGTCAGGCCCGCTCGGGGCTGGTCGAGCAGATCAAGCAGCGGGAGAGCGAGACCGACCGGTTGTCGGTGCGGGCCGACGAGCTGCGGGCGGAGGTGGCGCGGCAGCGGGCGGCGGCGCTGGGTGGCTCGGAGGCGGCGCGGCTGCACAACCTGGAGGCGGGCACCGGCCTGGGGCGGGTGCGCGGTGACGGCGTGGTGGTGCGCCTGGCGGACGCGCCGCAGAATCCGGACGCGGTGACCGGCGCGGACGTGGGTCCGCCCCGGGTGATCTACACCGATCTGCAGGGTGTGACCAACGACCTGTGGGCGGCGGGGGCGGAGGCGATCTCGATCAACGGTCAGCGGTTGACGGCGATGTCGACGATCCGCTCGGCGGGGCAGGCGATCCTGGTGGACTTCCGGCCGGTGACCGGGCCGTACGAGGTGTCGGCGATCGGGCCGGGGTCGATGCGGGACCGGTACGAGGACAGCCGCAGCGCGTTGACGATGCGGAAGGTGGCCGAGGAGACCGGGGTGTCGTTCGGGGTGCGGGAGGCCGAGGACCTCACCCTGCCGGCCGCTCCGGACCCGCGGCTACGCTACGCGAAGCCCTCGGTGAGCCCGACGCCGTCGCCGTCGGGGGCCGACGAGTCCGTCAGTCCTGGGCCGGCCGGTTCGAGGACGTCTCCCAGCCCCTCCGGAGGTGGTCGATGATCGCGGTGCTGGCGTTGCTCGCCGGTGTGGTCCTCGGGGTGTGGCTCGACCCCACGGTGCCCACGGCGTTGCAGCCGTACCTGCCGATCGCGGTGGTGGCCGCGCTGGACGCGGTGTTCGGCGGGGTGCGGGCGAAGCTCGACCGGATCTTCGACGACAAGCAGTTCGTGGTGTCGTTCATTTCGAACGTGCTGGTGGCGGGTCTGATCGTGTATCTGGGCGACCAGTTGGGGGTGGGCGGTCAGCTCTCCACCGGCGTGGTGGTCGTGCTCGGGGTGCGGATCTTCGGAAACGTGGCGGCGATCCGTCGGCACCTGTTCCGGGCGTAGGTTGGTGGCGATGAGCAGCGACGAGCACACGGAGACGGGCACGGGTTGGCCGCAGCCGGCGGGTCCGGGGCGGCCGGCGGGTCCGGCGGGGGAGCCCGATCCGCGGCCGGACGCGCCGGATCCGGACGAGTTGAGCCCGTTGGCGCCGGAGCGGTCCGCGCCGCCGGTGGAGCCGCCGGTGCGGGAGCCTGCCGTGCGGGAGCCCGACGACGGCGAGACGGTGGACCTGAGCCACGCCGCCGGTGCGGGTGCCGTCGCGCCGGCGGTGCCCGGCGGTGCCGGCACGCAGCCGGTGCCCGAGGGCGGCGTCGCGCAGCCGATGCCCGGCGATGCGGTCACGCAGCCGGTGTCCGGGGGCGGCGGGACGCCGCGGCGGCGGGTGAGCTCGGCCGGGGTGATGATCGCGGCGCTGCTGGCGTTGCTGGGGTTCACGCTGGTGGTGCAGCTCAAGACGACGTCGACGGATCCGACGGTGGCGGCGACGCGGCAGGAGGACCTGGTGCGGATCCTCTACGACCTGAACTCGCGGGAGGTCCGGCTGCGGCAGGACATCGCGACGCTGGAGGAGAGCCAGCGGCAGTTGCGTTCGGGCCAGCAGGGGCGGCAGGCGGCGTTGGAGGAGGCGACGCGGCGGGCCGACGAGCTGGGCATCCTGGCGGGGACGTTGCCGGCGACGGGGCCGGGGCTGTCGGTGCGTTTCGAGGCGGGTGAGAAGCCGATCTCGGCGTCGCGGGTGCTGGACGCGGTGCAGGAGCTGCGGGGCGCGGGCGCGGAGGCGATGCAGATCTCCGGTGGTGACCGGGCGACGGTGCGGATCATCGCGTCGACGTTCTTCCTGGACGGGGAGGGCGGGGCGTTGGTGGTGGACGGGCGTCGGTTGACGGGTCCGTTCACGATCACGGTGATCGGTGATCCGGCGACGATGCGTACGGCCTTGAACATTCCCGGCGGGGTGGTGGCGTCGGTGACGGGTGACGGCGGTAAGTTGATCGTCGAGGATCGTGAGGCTGCCGAGGTTTCGGCGCTGCACGCGCCGATCAAGCTGGAACACGCCCGTCCGGTCTCCTGACCGGCGCGGCTCGCACCGGGTTTCCGGTGCGCCGATGGATGAAGGACGCGTCTGGTGATTCCTGAGGATCTGCGGTATACCGCCGAACACGAGTGGGTGGCGGGTGACGGCGGCGGCACTGTCCGGGTCGGCATCACGCACTTCGCGCAGGACGCCCTGGGTGACATCGTGTACGTCCAGCTGCCCGATTCCGGTGCGGTGGTGGCGGCGGGTGAGTCGCTGGGTGAGATCGAGTCGACCAAGAGTGTGTCGGAGATCTACGCCCCGCTCAGCGGTACGGTGGCGGCGCGCAACGAGGCGCTCGGCGACACCCCTGAGGTGATCAACACCGATCCGTACGGTGCGGGTTGGTTGCTGGAGATCACCCCGGACGATCCGGCGGCGGTCGACGGCCTGCTGTCCGCGGACGCGTATCGTGAGCTCACCGAGAGCTGAGTGCGTCCCCTCCGGGCGCGGCGGGTGTTCCGCGCGTCCGGTTGCCCTGCATTTCGGCGCTGGCTAGGCTCGCCCAGTCGACCGAGAATCAAATAGTTCAGCGTTGCGGAATTGCCTTTCCGGGCACGGGGAGCCAGCCGCCGGGTGTTGGAGTGCCCGGCGGCCAGACCCGCCATTACCCGACGCCGACCGAACAGATCCGTGAGGTGGTCCCATGACGCGCCCAGACGACGAGTTCCCCCCACTCGACGTCACTTCGACGCTCAATCTCGGTTCGCTCGACGAAGTGCTGGAGGGGCCGGACACCGATGTGGTGCCGAGCCGGATGTCCGGTTCGTTGCCGCCGGGTATGGCGCTGCTGGTGGTTCGCCGGGGTCCGAACGCGGGTGCCCGGTTCCTGTTGGATCACGACGTGACGACGAGCGGTCGGCACCCGGACAGTGACATCTTCCTCGACGACGTGACGGTGTCGCGGCGGCACGCCGAGTTCCACCGTGACGGTGGCACGTTCACGGTGCGGGACGTCGGGAGCCTGAACGGCACGTACGTGAACCGGGAGCGGGTCGAGGCGGCCACGTTGAGCAATGGTGACGAGGTGCAGATCGGCAAGTTCCGGGTGGTGTTCATCGCCGGTCCGCGTCCCGAGGAGGGGGCCGGCCGGGGGTGAACGAGCCTGCGGCCTCCACGCCGCCCGAGGCGGCCCGCGCCCGTCCGTTGATGAGCATCGGCGAGGTGCTGGGTCAGCTGCGGGTCGATTTCCCGGACGTGACCATTTCGAAGTTGCGGTTCCTCGAGGCCGAGGGTCTGGTGGAGCCGCAGCGGACGGCGGCGGGTTACCGGAAGTACAGCTGGGACGATGTGGCGCGGTTGCGGTTCGTGCTGACCGCGCAGCGGGACCAGTACCTGCCTTTGCGGGTGATCCGTGACCAGTTGGCGCAGTGGGACGCGTCCGGGGAGTCGCCGGGTCGGCAGCGGCCGACGTTGGTGGCGGTGGGTCCGGACGGTGAGGTTCCGGGGCGGGCGCCGGAGGAGCCGGCCGGGTCGCCGCAGGTGCGGCTCGGCCGGACGGATCTGGTGGCGCGCAGCGGGATCGACGAGTCGACGCTGGGCGAGTTGGAGCGGCTCGGTGTGGTGGTGTCGGATCCGCCGGGTTGGTACGACGGCGACGCGTTGATCATCGCGCGGGCGGTGGCGGGTCTGGCGGCGTACGGGTTGGAGCCGCGGCACCTGCGGGCCTTCCGGACGGCGGCGGATCGGGAGGTCGGTCTGTTCGCGCAGTTGGTGGCGCCGTTGGCGCGGCAGAGTGATCCGGCGGCGCGGGCGCGGGCGGCGGAGACGGCGCGGGAGTTGGTGGCGCTGTCGCAGCAGTTGCATGCGGCGTTGGTGCGGGTGGGGTTGCGGTCGACGTTGGGTCGGTGATCCGGCGGGGGCCGTGCGGAAAGATCTTCCCCGGGAAGCGTGTCGTAGGCTTGCCGGGGTAACCCCTTTCTGGCGCGGGCGTGTGCGGGTAGCGCATGGGACGGCCGTGTCGCGGTCCGTGTACCGTGCAGGGAAGGGCGCGGTGCGGCGTAGGTGACAACGACACGGAGGCGGCGGTGCGCGAGCTGAGCGTGGTCGGAGTTCGGGTGGAGCTGCCCAGCAACCAGCCGATCGTCCTGCTCAGGGAGGTCGAGGGGGACCGCTATCTGCCGATCTGGATCGGTGCGGTCGAGGCGACGGCGATCGCCTACGAGCAGCAGGGGGTCAAGCCGGCCCGGCCGCTGACCCATGATCTTCTGCGGGACGTGTTGGCGGCGTTGAAGGCGCCGTTGCGGGCGGTGGAGATCACCGAGTTGAAGGAGAACGTCTTCTACGCGGATCTGTTGCTGGGGGACGGGGTGCGGGTGTCGGCCCGGCCGAGTGATTCCATCGCGTTGGCGTTGCGGGTCGGTGCGCCGATTCGTTGTGCCGAGGAGGTCCTCAGCGAGGCGGGGATCGTGATCCCGGACGAGCAGGAGGACGAGGTGGAGAAGTTCCGCGAGTTCCTGGACCAGGTGCGTCCGGAGGACTTCGCCGGCTGATTCCGGTCCTCGCCCCGGGGCGTCACGTTCGGTGATGTTCCGGGGCTGTGGGTGATCTTCGTTGGTCGTGGCGGCGTGTCGCGACGGTTCCTGCGGGGCAATTCCTGAAGGCGGCTATAGGGTTGCCGTTGTCGAGGGGTGCACGTCCCGGAAACGACGTGTCACCGCACTGGCGGGGAGGTTGTCCGGATGCACGAGCCGCGAGATCCCGATCCGGGTACGGAGCTGGACGAGCCGGGTGTGGCGCCGCCGGGTTGGGCGACCGAGGGTGACGGTGCCGTGGGGTACCGGGGCGTGACGGCCTGCCACGCGGTGGGGATCAGCTACCGCCAGTTGGACTACTGGGCCCGTACCGGATTGGTGGTGCCGAGTGTGCGTGACGCTTCGGGTTCGGGCACGCAGCGGTTGTATTCGTTCCGGGACCTGGTGGTCCTGAAGGTCGTGAAGCGGCTGCTGGACGCCGGGGTGTCGTTGCAGAACATCCGCAAGGCGATCGAGGCGCTGCGCTCGCGCGGGGTGGCGGATCTGGCGGGCATCACGTTGATCTCCGATGGCACGACCGTGTATGAGTGCCGGTCGCCGGAGGAGGTGGTCGACCTGTTGCAGGGTGGCCAGGGCGTGTTCGGCATCGCGATCGGTGGGGCGTTCAAGGAGATCCAGGGTTCCCTGTCGCACCTGCCGTCTGAGCCGGCGACGCCGGCGGAGCCGCCGGTGGCGGCGGATCCGGTGGGTGACGAGTTGGCGGCGCGTCGGGCGCGGCGTCGGGCTGGTTGATCTCCGGCGGCTGGCCGGGGCGTGCCTCGTTGGTGTTGCGGGCAGCCGGGAGCCGCTGCGGTGATGTCCAATGTGGCCTGCTCGGAGGCAAATGCCGACAGTGGACGCCTTGGGCACGAGTCGCCTGGTTGACAGTCATTGCGTCTGCGTGAATCCTGTGTGCGGCGTTCGCGATCTTCTGCGCGCATATCACCCTCGGTGATGTGGCGGGTTGGTTCGGCGAACCTGTACGGGACGACGCAGAAGGCGGCGGCGACGCCTGCCCGACGATCGGATTTAGACAAGAGTGCAGACTGACTATCACGTCGACGCAATGGTCTTGGCTGCCGGTGAGCGTGCCGTGGACGGCAACGCCTCGGGCTGCCCGGTGGCTCATGCCTCCCGGGCGCAGGAGCCTCTGGTGGAGGACGTCGCGGCGGAGGCCGTCGAGTTCCTGCAGCTCTACCACGCGGAGCGGCGGCTGCCGGGCCTGATCGGGCGGATCGCGGAGGTCCGGGAGGAGATCGCGCTGACCGGCACGTACCGGCACACCACGGAGGAGTTGGCGTACGGGGCGAAGGTCGCCTGGCGGCAGTCGGTGCGTTGCGTGGGGCGGGTCCGGTGGGCGGGGCTGAAGGTCCGGGACCGGCGCGGGGTGACGACGGTGGCGGGCATCTCGCAGGAGTTGGCGCAGCACCTGGCGGTGGCGGACAACGGCGGGCGGATCCAGTCGGTGATGACGGTGTTCGCGCCCGACCGGCCGGGGGTGGGTCCGCGGGCGCGGATCTGGAACGACCAGTTGATCCGGTACTGCGGGCATCGGCTGGAGGACGGGTCGGTGCGGGGTGATCCGGCGCAGGTGGCGATGACCGATGCGGCGCGGCGTCTGGGGTGGCGTCCGCCGGTGGTCCCGGGCCGGTTCGACCTGTTGCCATGGGTGATCGAGACGGCGTACGAGGACCCGACGGTGGTGGAGGTGTCCCGGGATCTCGTTCGGGAGGTCGCCTTGGTGCATCCGGACCATCCGTGGTTCGAGGATCTGCGGCTGCGCTGGCATGCCCTGCCGGTGATCAGCAACATGCGCCTGCGGATCGGTGGGGTGGATTACAGCTGTGCCCCATTCAACGGTCACTATCTGAGTGACGAGATCGGTACCCGCAACATGGGTGACCGGGACCGTTACGACCAGTTGCTGCCGGTGGCCCGGGGGCTGGGGTTGGACACCTCCCGTGAGGACAATCTGTGGCGCGAGCACGCCGTGCTGGTGATCAACCAGGCGGTGTTGCACTCGTTCCGGCTGGCCGGTGTGCGGGTGTCGGACCCGCACACCGAATCGGAGCAGTTCATGAGGTTCTGTGAGTTCGAGGAGCGGGCGGGTCGGCCGGTGCATGGTGACTGGTCGTGGCTCAACGGCAGTGTGGGGTGGGCGGCGTTGCACGCCGTGCACCACCGCTACTACGACGAGGGGATCCCGAACCCGAACCTGTGGCAGGCGGACCGTGCGTACGGGACGTCGGGCGTGGCGCAGCCGTCCCTGCGGCAGCGTCATGACGTCGCTCGCCGGCAGGAGGGCTGAGGCATGGATGTCGCAGCGTTACGCCAGAGTTGGGCGCAGTTCTGCGTGGCTGGTCCGGAGGCGGCGAAGCACTTCTACGCGACGTTGTTCGTGATCGCGCCCGAGGTCCGCACGATGTTTCCGACCAACATGGAGTATCAGCAGGACAAGCTGCTCGCGGCGTTGGGGCATGTGATCACCCACATCGACGACGAGCGGGTGGTGACGTCGTTTGCGCAGCGGTTGGGGGCTGACCACCGCCGGTTCCGGGGGGAGGACCGGCAGGGGCGGCCGGTGCCGATGGCGGAGTGGCACTACAGCCAGGTGGGGCAGGCGTTGCTGTTGACGTTGGAGCGGTTCCTCGGGCCACGGTGGACGCCGGCGTTGCGCGCGGAGTGGGCGGCGGCGTACGAGTTGGTGGCGCGGTTGATGCTGACCGGTGCGGCGGAGGCGGTGCGGACGTCACCGCCGTACTGGGAGGCGGAGGTGCTCAGGGTGCAGCGGCGGCGGTCCGACGTGTGTGTGTTCACGGTCCGCCCGAACTACCTGTGCGAGTACCTGCCGGGGCAGTCGTTGCCGGTGCAGGTGCCGCAGCTGCGGACGTGGCGCTATCTGTCGCCGGCGAACGCGCCGCGTCCGGACGGGACGATCGAGTTCCACGTGCGCGCCACGGGACGGTTCTCCACCCACCTGGTGCGCAAGGTGCGCGAGGGCGACCAGTTGCTGTTGGGGTTGCCGGTGGGTGAGGCGTTGGCGTCGTACGACCGGTCGCCGCATCTGCCGCTGCTGCTGGTGGCCGGGGGTACCGGGCTGGCGCCGTTGCGGGCGGTGGTGGAGGCGTTGCAGCAGGGACCGGGGCGTCCGACGACTCTGGTGGTGGGCGGCAAGACGCCCGACGACCTGTATGACGACCGGGCGTTGCGGGAGTTGGCGGGGTCGTGGCGCTCCGGTGAGGTCGGTGGGTGGCTGCGGTACGTGCCGACGGTGGAGAGCGGCTGGCAGTGGCAGGGTGCGATCGGTACGGCCGGTCACACCGCGGCGCGGTTGGGTCCGTGGCGGGACACCGAGGTGCTCGTGTGTGGCAGCCCGGAGATGACCCGGGAGACGATCAGCGCCCTGGCCGCGTCGGGTGTGCCGCCGGAGCGGATCCTGACCGAAAGCTACGATCACTCCCTCTATCCGCCTCTGGCGAGCGCGGCTGCCGCCGCGCCGTCCGATTTGACTTGGACAGGTGCGGCTTCCGCCGCACCCCGCGACTTGAGTTGGACGGGTGCGCGATGAGCATTGATCACGGCGATCGGGTGGTCGCCGATCCGCACGGTGAGCTGACCCGGGCTGTGGCCGCGTTGGAGGCGCGTCGGTTCCGGGGCAGCCGGTGGCTGTCGGCCGACCAGGTCGCCGGCCTGGTCCGGTCGGCGGACGAGCGGGTGGCGTTGCTGGGTGGTGAGGTGGACCGGCTGCGGCGGGAGAACGAGGCTCTGGCGCGGCAGGTGGAGATGTTGCGCCACGGCGCGTTGCCCAGCACCGCCCCGCAGGGGCCGGATCCGATGGTGATCGAGCTGGCGGTGCGGGCGCAGGACGAGGCGAACCGGACGATCAGTGAGGCCAGCGCGGAGGGCGCGGAGATCATCGCCGACGCGCGGCGGCAGGCCGAGGAGATCATCGCGGAGGCGCACGTGTTGGCCGGGGGTGTGGCCGGGCCGGCGGGGGGCGAGGAGTTGCCGCGGCAGGTGCGGGAGCTGGAGGGCCGGCAGGCGGCGTTGGTGGCGGCGGTGGCGACGGCGCAGCAGCAGCTGAGCCGGTGGCAGGCGTACCTGTCGGAGCAGTCGGAGCAGTTGCGGGCCGACGCGGCGGCGGCCGGGGCGGTCAGCGCGCAGCTGCGGGCCGTGGTCGGCGAGTAGCGGCGTCGGGTCAGCGCCGGTCGACGGCGGCGACGGCGTCGGCGATGGGGGTGTCGCCGCCGACGACCTCCAGGATCACGCCGGCGCTGCGCGGGTGGTAGAGCAGGGCGACCAGCACCCGGGCGACGTCGGTGCGGGTCACGGCGCCGGGGGGCGCGTGCCGGGCGAGGGTGATCCGCCCGGTGGGCGGGTCGTCGGTGAGCCGGCCGGGGCGCAGGATCGTCCAGTCGAGGTCGCGGCCGGTGAGGTCGTCCTCGGCGGCCCTCTTGGCCCGCAGGTACGCGGCGAACACCTCGTCGGTGCCGGCGGATGGTTCGTCCTCCACGCCCACCGACGACAGCAGCAGGTAGCGGCGGACGTTGGCGCGTTGCGCGGCGTCGGCGAGCAGGACGGCGGCGGCCCGGTCGACGCTGTCCTTGCGGGCGGCGCCGCTGCCGGGGCCGGCGCCGGCGGCGAAGAGGACGGCGTCGGCGTCGTGGAGGTGCGCGGCGAGTTCGTCGACGCCGACGTGTTCGAGGTCGGCCACGACGGGGTGGGCGCCGGCGGCGCGCAGCGCGGCGGCGTGGTCGGGGTTGCGGATCAGGCCGACGGCGGTGTCGCCGCGGCCGGCGAGTTCGCGGTGGGTCAGCTGGGCGATCTTGCCGTGGCCTCCGGCGATGACGACGCGCATACCGCCAACCTAGCCGTCGTCGCGGTGCGGCGCGGCCGGTCGGCGGTGCCCGGGTGTTCGCCGCGGGGCGGCTGCCTGAGGCAGCATGGACGGGTGACGGAGACGGTCGACGCGCTGGCTGGCCTGGTGGCCGGCGGGGGTGTCGTGGTGTTGAGCGGGGCGGGCCTGTCCACCGAGTCGGGCATCCCGGACTACCGGGGGCCCAGTGGCGCGGCGCGGCGGCACACCCCGATGACGTACCAGGTGTTCACGCGCGACGCGCAGGCGCGGCGGCGCTACTGGGCGCGTAGTCACCTGGGGTGGCGGGTGATCGCGCGGGCGGCCCCGAACGAGGGGCACCGGGCGGTGGCGCGGCTGCAACGCGGTGGGCTGGTCGACGGGATCATCACGCAGAACGTGGACGGGCTGCACACGGCCGCGGGCAGCGCGGGGGTGGTGGAGTTGCACGGCCGCCTCGACGAGGTGGTGTGCCTGGACTGCGGCAACCAGACGTCCCGGGAGGAGTTGGACCGGCGGCTGCGGGAGGCGAACCCGGGGTTCGACGCGCGGGTCGCGGCGGTCAACCCGGATGGTGACGTGGATCTCGCCGACGACGAGGTGGCGGCGTTCCGTACGGTCGACTGCACGTTCTGCCGCGGCGGCATGCTGAAGCCCGACGTGGTGTTCTTCGGTGAGACGGTGCCGGCGCCCCGGGTGGCGCGCTGTTTCGACCTGGTGGGCCGGGCGCGGCTGCTGCTGGTGCTGGGGTCGTCGTTGACGGTGATGTCGGGTCGCCGGTTCGTGCTGCGCGCGGCGAAGCTGGGCGTCCCGGTGGTGATCGTCAACCAGGGGCCGACCCGGGGCGACGGGTACGCGGCGTTGACCGTCGACGCGCCGCTGGGCCGGCTGCTGCCGGCGCTGGCCGACCGGGCGGCCGGCGGCGCCGGCCCGGGTGCGGTGGCGGCGGGGCTGACGGGGGTGGGCCGGTAGCGGCCGACCTCCGGTGGGCGGGGCGGCGCTGGTAGCGTTGACCATGCCGGCAGCACCCACGTGGGAGAGACCGCCCAGCAGCATCCCGGGCGGCGCCGAAGGGGCAAATCCTCCCCGGAACCTCTCAGGCAAAAGGACCTCGTGGGCAGGCACTGTGGAGCGCCTCGCGGGCGCGACAGAGGGGGAGGCCGACCTGTCGACCTCGCCCCCCGGGAGCGCCGCCCATGACCGCAGAGCAGTTCGCCGCCCGCCACATCGGCCCGGATCCGGACGACGAGCGCCGGATGCTGGAGGCCGTCGGCTACGGCTCGATCGAGGAGCTGATGGACGCGGCGATCCCCGAGGTGATCCGCTGGCACGGCACCCTGGACCTGCCGGAGCCGGCCAGCGAGCACGACGCCCTCGCCGAGCTGCGGGCCCTGGCGGCCCGTAACACCGTCGTGGTGTCGATGATCGGTCTGGGCTACCACGGCACGCACACCCCGGCGGTGATCCGCCGCAACGTGCTGGAGGACCCGGCCTGGTACACGGCGTACACGCCGTACCAGCCGGAGATCAGCCAGGGGCGGCTGGAGGCGCTGCTGAACTTCCAGACCATGGTCACCGACCTGACCGGGCTGGCCACCGCGAACGCGTCGATGCTCGACGAGGGCACCGCCGCGGCCGAGGCGATGACCCTCGCCCGGCGCGCGTCGAAGAGCAGGAGCCCGGTGTACGTGGTTGACGCCGACACCCTGCCGCAGACCATCGCGGTGATCACCAGCCGGGCCGAGCCGCTCGGCATCGACGTGCGGATCGTCGACACCGAGCGCGACGAGCTGCCGGCGGAGTTCTTCGGCCTGCACCTGCAGTACCCGGGGGCGTCCGGGGCGGTGCGCGACCAGGCGGCTCTGGTCGAGGCGGCGCACGCGGTCGGGGCGTTGGTCACCGTGGCGGCGGACCTGCTGGCCCTGACGCTGCTGCGGGCGCCGGGGGAGATCGGCGCCGACATCGCCGCCGGCACCACCCAGCGCTTCGGGGTGCCGATGGGCTTCGGGGGCCCGCACGCCGGCTACCTGGCGGTACGGGCGGGGCTGGAGCGGATGCTTCCCGGCCGGCTGGTCGGGGTGTCGCGTGACGCGGACGGCAACCCTGCGTACCGGCTGGCGTTGCAGACGCGTGAGCAGCACATCCGGCGGGAGAAGGCGACCAGCAACATCTGCACCGCGCAGGTGCTGCTGGCGGTGATGGCCGGCATGTACGCCGTCTACCACGGGCCGGACGGGCTGCGGGAGATCGCCCGCCGTACCCATGACATGGCGGCCCGGCTGGCGGCGGCGCTGCGGGGTGTGGACGGCGTCGAGGTGGTGCACGAGGCGTTCTTCGACACCGTCCTGGTGCGGGTGGCCGGTGGCGCCGAGGCGGTCGTCGCCGACGCCGCTGCCCGGGGCGTGAACCTGCGGCTGGTCGACGCCGACCACGTGGGGGTGTCCTGCGACGAGACGACGACCGTCTCGCACCTGCGGAAGGTGTGCGAGGCGTTCGGGGCCACCGTCGCCGGGCGGCCGGTGGCCGTGGCGGACGCGCCGGTCGAGGGCGCGTTGCCGGCGGCGTTGGCCCGTACGTCGGACTTCCTCACCCACGCGGTGTTCCGCAGTCACCACTCGGAGACGGCGATGCTGCGCTACCTGCGGCGGCTGTCGGACTTCGACTACGCCCTGGACCGGGGGATGATCCCGCTGGGGTCGTGCACGATGAAGCTCAACGCCACCACCGAGATGGAGCCGGTGAGCTGGCCGGAGTTCGCCCACGTCCACCCGTTGGCGCCCGACGCGCAGACCGCCGGCTACCGGGAGATGATCTCGCAGCTGGAGGGGTGGCTGGCGGAGGTGACCGGCTACGACGCGGTCAGCGTGCAGCCCAACGCCGGTTCGCAGGGCGAGTTGGCGGGTCTGCTGGCGATCCGGGCCTACCACCGCGACCGGGGCGAGGGGCACCGGGACGTGTGCCTGATCCCGTCGTCGGCGCACGGCACCAACGCGGCCAGCGCGGTGATGGCCGGCATGCGGGTCGTCGTGGTGGGCTGCGACGACGGGGGCAACATCGACCTGGTGGACCTCGACGCGAAGATCGACAAGCACCGGGACGCCCTCGCGGCGATCATGGTGACGTACCCGTCGACGCACGGGGTGTACGAGACGGGCATCGCGTCGCTGTGCGCGAAGGTCCACGACGCCGGCGGGCAGGTGTACGTCGACGGGGCGAACCTCAACGCGCTGGTCGGGTTCGCCAAGCCGGGGAAGTTCGGGGCGGACGTGTCGCACCTGAACCTGCACAAGACGTTCTGCATCCCGCACGGTGGCGGCGGCCCGGGGGTGGGTCCGGTGGCGGTGCGGGCGCACCTGGCGCCGTTCCTGCCGGGCGACCCGCTGGGCGCGCACGTCGACGGCCGGCCGGCGATCTCGGCGGCCCGCTACGGGTCGGCGGGGATCCTGCCGATCCCGTGGGCGTACCTGCGGATGATGGGCGCGGCGGGGCTGGTCCGGGCGACCGGGGTGGCGGTGCTGGCGGCGAACTACGTGGCGGCGCGGCTTCGTGGGCACTTCCCGGTGCTGTACGCCGGCAACAAGGGCCTGGTGGCGCACGAGTGCATCCTGGACCTGCGGCCGCTGACGAAGGCGACCGGGGTGAGCGTGGACGACGTGGCGAAGCGGCTGATCGACTATGGGTTCCACGCGCCGACGATGTCGTTCCCGGTGGCGGGGACGCTGATGGTGGAGCCCACCGAGAGCGAGGACCTGGCCGAGCTGGACCGGTTCTGCGACGCGATGATCGCCATCCGGGCCGAGATCGACAGCGTGGGGTCGGGGGAGTGGCCGGCCGGCGACAACCCGCTCGCCAACGCCCCGCACACCGCGGCGATGGTGTCCGCGGACGAGTGGCCGCACCCGTACCCGCGGTCGGTGGGCGCGTACCCGGGCGGGGTGGACCGGGCCGGCAAGTACTGGCCGCCGGTGCGGCGCATCGACGGCGCGTACGGCGACCGGAATTTGGTGTGTTCCTGCCCGGCGCCGGAGGCGTTCGAGAGCTGACGTCGCGTGACGCCGGGGCGGTCGTGGTGCCGCCCCGGCGGGTGCGCCGACCCGGGCGGGGGGTGTCCCGACCGGGGGGACTAGCCTGGATCGACGTGTCTGACGTGCGTGACGGAGCGTGACAGGTCAGGCGACGAGGGCGTGTCGGGCGGGGCCGCGGTGCGGGGCGATGCTGCTGCCGTCGGGGAGCAGTTCGCCGGTGTCCTCGAAGACGATGACACCGTTGCAGAGCAGGCTCCAGCCCTGCTCAGGGAAGCAGGCGAGGACCCGGGCGGCTTCCCGGTCGGTCGCTTCGGCGGAGGGGCAGGTGGGTTGGTGCTGGCACATCGGGATCTCCGGACTGTGGGGGCACTGTGTCATGGTTCACATGACCAGTGACGCACAGTACCAAGCGAAAGCGGCCGGCATCGAGCAGGTATGCGCGTGGTTTTTGCGAAATCCACTGAACGGATGAGGGGCGATGGGCCGGACGTCGTGGAAACGCTTCCAGGGCTAGGGGTCCGGGTGCCGGCGGCGCCGCCCGGCTGCCGTCGCACGCTCGTCGAGCGGGCCCGCTGGCAGTGGCGCCCGGCCGACGGCGGGGACCCGGCGGCGCGGGCCGAGGAGTTCCTCGCCGCGCACGGCCTGCCGCTGCACGACCTGGCCCGCCCCGCCGGCCGCCACGACGCGACCGGGGTGTGCGGGGCCGCCCTCTACGTCTCCGCCGCCGCCGGCGCGGCCCTGGTCGGCGCGCCGACCGGCGCCGCCAACCCCGCCCCCGCGCTGCCGGAGGTCGCCGTGGTCGTCTACGGCCACGGCCCGGCCGCGCCGCGACCCACCGCGCCGCCCGGCGCGCCCTGGTGGCGCGGCGACTGGGCGGAGAGCTGGACGCCCCGCCAGCACGCCGACGCCGTCACGGCGGTCCGCGCGGCGATCGGCCGCGGCGACGTCTACCAGGTCAACCTCGTCGGCCACGCCGCCGCCCGCTACACCGGCGACCCGCTGCCGGCCCTGGGCCGGCTCGCCGCGCTGCCCGGCGCCCGCTACGGCGGCACCCTCGTCGGGCGGGGCTGGGCGATCGGCTGCGCCAGCCCGGAGACCCTGGTGGAGCTCGCCGAGGGGCGGCTGATCACCAGGCCGATCAAGGGCACCCGGCCGGCCACCGCCGCCGGCCGCGCCGAGTTGCTCGCCTCGGCCAAGGAACGCGCCGAACACGTGATGATCGTCGACTTGGAGCGCAACGACCTGGCCCGCGTCGCGCGTACCGGCAGCGTGCGGGTCGACGGACTGTTCGCCGTACGCCGGTGGTGCGACCTGTGGCAGGCGGAGTCGACGGTGTCCGCGGCGGTCGCCGACGGGCTCGGCCTGGCGGACCTGCTGCGCGCGGTCTGCCCCGGCGGCTCGGTCACCGGCGCTCCGAAGCTCGCCGCGCTGGACCGCGTGGCCACGCTGGAGCCGGTCGGTCGGGGCGCCAGCATGGGCGCGCTCGGCTGGGTCGCCCCGGGGCGCATCGACCTGGGCCTGACCATCCGCACCGCCGCCGTGGACGCCGACCGGGTGCACGTGTGGGCGGGCGGGGGCATCACCTGGGGCAGCGACCCCGAAGCCGAGGTCGCCGAGGCCGCCGCGAAGGCCGCCCCGGTGCGCGCCGCGCTCGCCGCCCGCTGACCGGCGCCGGGCGCTGCG